>DASYCR010000600.1:0-2776 GCA_036500095.1 Polyangiaceae bacterium | reverse complement strand
CGGCGCCTCCGAGGGCGTCCTGATCGCAACAGCGAGGCAGGCTGCCTCGCCTCGTGGAGATCACAGTCCAGCCGGTGGGAGACAGCTGGGCTTCGAGCTCGGTCCCGGCGCGCAGGCGACTGCGGACGTTGTCCATGCATGTAAAAACCTGGGCAGTGGCCTCGGCAGGCCCCACGAGCCGCAGGACGCCGCGCTCACCGAGCATGCAGGAAAGGGCTGAGAGTAGGCGGAAACGCAGCGTGGTGTTGTGAGGTTCGGCGTCGGAAAACACGTAGCTGATGCGCTTCACGTCGTGCGTCGCCCGCAAAACACGCCGTGTGCGCTTGAACACGCGCAACGCAAAGCGCCGCAGAGACTCCTCGGGACTCCGCGCCATCAAATGGTTTTGGTCGGCGGTCGGCGGTTGGGCAGCAAGCGCACTCGAAAAATCCGCTGGGGATTCGAGAATCACGAGCTCGATCGAACGCGGATCCTTCTCGACTAGATGCATGCCTGGTTGCTAAGCACGTCTCATGCCGACTGAACGCGTCAGGCCGAACTTGGATCGTACGGAAGGCGAACGGTAAAGGTCGATCCCACTCCGAGCTCGCTAGCCACGCGAATGTCACCTTGGTGCGCGAGCGCGATCTGTTGCGCCACGTAGAGTCCGAGGCCGAGCCCGTCGTACTGCCGGCCGGACGTGGCGCGCTCGAAGCGCTCGAAGATGCGAGTCAGCGCCTCGGGCGGAATGCCGATGCCGACGTCGCGCACGGTGATCTCGACGCCGCGCGGAGTAGCCGCGAGCTCGACGTCGATCGCGCCGCCGCGCCCGTATTTGACGGCGTTCGAGAGGAGTTGGAAAACGAGCTGTTCTGCGCGCACGCGATCCCAGCGACCGGGCAGCGGCCCGCTCGCGGCGAGGCGTAGCGCGCTGCCCGCGCGCGCCGCTCGTTCGCGAGAGCGCTCGACCGCGCCGGCCACGATCTCGGCCATGTCACACTCCTCGAGCGCGAGTTCGAAACGCCCCGAGGCGAGTCGCGAGACATCGAGCAAGCTGTCGACCAGCTGTGTCAGGCGACCGCTTTGGGCGATCGCCTGCTTGACACGCTCGGCGAGTCGTGGGTCTCCGCTTTCGGCCGCGCGTTGTACGCCTTCCAACTGGAGCTGCAGCGGCGTGAGGGGCGTGCGCAGCTCGTGCGACGCCACGACTAGGAAATCGTCGCGAATGCGCACGGCGCGCTCGGCGTCGGTACGCGCCATCCGCTCGCGTTCGAACAATTCAGCTCGCTCCGCGACGACGGCGCCCAGGATCAAGTAAGTCACGGCGACGATCGACATGAAGGTTTGCAAGGTGAGCAGCCCCTCATGCAGGGTCGCGTGCACGAACGGGCCGTGCCCGAGCGCCGTGCCCCAGATCGCGCCGGCCGAGGCGAGCAACGTTGCGGCGCTTGCGCCGCGCGGCCCGAAGCGAACGGCCGCCCACAGCAAGAGCGGGATCAGTAAGTAAGCTTGCCGTAGCCAGGGCGCGTGCGTCGCGGGCAAGGCTCCGAAGATGAGCCAGAGCGAGGCGAGCAATCCGACGGTGAGCGCGGCGATCTCTAGCCAGCGCGGTTTCTGGTTCAACTTGCTGCGCGACCACCAGCTGAGCAGGAGCGGCGCGACCACCAGGTCGCCGATGAAGTCACCGATCCACCAGACCTGCCAGGTCAACCAGAAGCCGCTCGGCGGCAGCGCGTGATTCAGGGCCATGCCGCCGACGCCGAGCGTGGCGCTGACGAGCGTGCTGACGATGGCGAGTAGGAGCAAGTAAGCCGCGCTCTTGAGGTTCGTGAGCTCCGGTGAGAAATCGCGAAGGCGGAGCAGCGTGTAGGCGGCCAGCACGGCCTCCAGTGTGTTGCCGAGCGCGATGATTCCGCACAGCGACCAGGGCGCTCCGACCCAGTGATTGACGACGAACGCGCCGAGCGCGACGCCCGGCCATAGTTCGAGACCGAACAGCAGCAGCGACGCGAGCGCGATACCCGTCGGAGGCCACACGAGCGTGGCCAGGCCGCCGAGCGCGTCCATCATCAAGCCGAGACGCGCCGCGCACACGTAGGCCGCGGCGAGCGCAGCGATTTTCAGGAGACGCCGAGGTCTCGCGCCGAGCCGGGACTTTCCGCCGTCGCTCACGCCGGCATGGGCGCGTCAGTTCACGGGCGGCGGAATGACGCCCTTGTCGCGCGCGCGCGCGCAGCCGCGCTCGACGCCGGTGAGGCCGTCTTCCGTCTTGACGACCTTGAACTCGACGCGGCGGTTCTTTTCCCACGCGGTCGGGTTGGAGGCCGGGTCGAGCGGGCAGTATTCACCGTAGCCTTGCGACACCAACCGGTTGCCGGCGACGCCGCGCGACTTGAGTGACTCCATGACCGCCGCCGCGCGAGCACGCGTGAGGTTCAGGTTGTACTCGTCGGTGGAGCGCTCGTCGGCGTGGCCGGCGACTTCCAAGACCTTGAACTCCGCGTGACCCTTGAGGGTGGCGGCGACGGCGTCGAGAATGGCGTTCGATTGCGGCAGGATCTTCGCGCTGCCCGTCTCGAACTGCACCTTGTCGAGGATTACGATGTCGTTGCCTTCGATCAAGACCTTGCCCTTGTCCGGGCAGCCGTCTTCGTCCTGGAAACCGTTGTAGGTCTCGGGATCGTTCGGGCACTTGTCCTTCACGTCCGGGATCTGATCATGGTCGTTGTCCGGGTCCGGGCAGCCGTCTTGGTCCTCGAACTTGTCGAAGTCTTCTGGATCGTTCGGGCAGGAATCG
>DASYCR010000599.1:0-8922 GCA_036500095.1 Polyangiaceae bacterium | reverse complement strand
CGCGAAGGCGTCGGCCAGGTTGAGCCCAGCGCCGCCTTCGCGCTCGAGCACGCTGAATTTGTCGAGCCAGGCGCCGCTGTCTTCCACCGTGCCCGCCGGGATGTCGCGCGACGGAAAGCCGGGCAGCGCGCGGATCGCCGCGTTCGCGCTGCTAGCGGGCGGCGCGCTCGCGCTATTCGGGACGCTGGGCGCGCTCGGTGCCGGCACCGGCGGATGCTCGGGCGCGGAGCCGCCGGTCAGGGCTAGGCTGTTCGAGGCGGCGGCGGAGTTCGCTGGGCTGCTCGCGCCGTCCGGGGGACCGCCGGATTTGGCGTGAAACAGCAGCACGACGATCACCGAGACCAGCGACAAGACGCCCGCGGTGATCAACGCGACGCGCCGGCTGCCTTGAGCCGTCGGTGGCGGCGCTGGCCCGCGCTGAGAGGGTGTGCTCGAGGTGAGCTCGGTGCGAGCCGGCGCGTCTCCGGCCGGTACGATCTCGACCGCCGGCCCGTCGACGCGCGTCGCGCTCGTACTGCTGAACAGCGGCAGCGACGGTGAGCGGCTGCGGCCCGCGATGTTGCCCGCTTCGCCGCTCGCCTCCACTGCTGCAATCAGCGCGTCCCAGAACGGGCCCGCGCTCGGATAGCGCTCTTTGGGGTCGACCGAGAGCGCCGTCTTGAGCACGGCTTCAATCGCGTCGCTCGTCTCGACGCCGTGCGTACGCAGCGTCGGGCGATGCAGCGTATCGGCGGCGGAAATGAACAGCTGCGCGGCGTCGCTGCCGTCGAGCGGTGAGCGGCCGATCACCATCTCGATCAAGACGAGCGTGAGCGCAAACACGTCCGTCCAGGGTCCGGTCGAGCCGTAGCGGCGGCTGAACTGCTCGGGCGCACCGTAGCGGGCCGTGAACGCTTGCAGTGAGGCGCCGGTCGCCTCGAACGCCTTGGTCATGCTCTCCGAGTCGCTCACGACCTTGGCGATGCCGAAGTCGAGAACCTTGAGCGTCGTGCGGCCGCCAATTTCCGTGATGAACAAATTGGCGGGCTTGATGTCGCGGTGCGCGATGCCCTGGCTGTGCGCGACCTCCAGCGCGCGCACAGCGCTGTCCATCAACTGGATCGACTCCCTGAGCGTTCGGCCGGGGACGCCGTCTTTGCGGCGACCCGTGAAATCTTGTTCGAGCGAGCGCCCTTCGAGCCATTCGAGGACCAGAAACGGCGTCCAGGTTCCGTTCGGGGAAACGGCCGTGCCGACGTCGAGTGCCTGCACGATGCCGGCGGTCGCCCGCGAGAGCTGGTGCAAGAGCCGCCCCTCGGCCAAAAAGCTCTGTTGAAATTGCGAGCGCTCGTCCGACGAGAGCGTCTGCGGAATCCTCAGACACTTGACGGCGACCTTTTCGCCGAAGCCCAGGTGACGCGCGCCGTACACCACGCCGAAGCCGCCGCGACCCACGACCGCGTCGACTTCGTACTTTCCGTCGATCGTGGCGTGCTCCCACGCGAAGGGATCGTCGGCCGGGTCGCTCATCTTCTCTCAGCAAACCACAGCTTGGTCGGGGGCGGAACCGCCGGCGCTGGCGACCGCACAAGAGCCGGGGTAATGGGTCTTGTGCCGCGACAACATGCCGAAGATCGAGTTCTCCGCCAACAGCATCGGCCAGGCTAAGCTCATCGACGCCGAGCAGGGTGGAGAGCTCGTGGATATTTGCGACGAGTACCTCGCGCCGATCCCGTTTTCATGTCGCTCCGCGAGTTGCGGGACGTGTCACGTCGCGGTGCTCGAGGGCGCGGAATTCCTCGAAACTCCGAACGACGACGAAGAAGAGCTCCTGCGCGTGCTCGGCGGCGACGGCTCGACTCGGCTCGCCTGCCAAGCGCGGGTCAAGCCGGGCCCCGGCTTGATTCGACTGCGCTCGATGCTGGGCTGAGTCGGGACGCTAGAACGCGTCTTGCTCAGGTGAAAAGGGGAGGAGGCAAAGGCAGAGCTAGGGCGTGGTTGCGGCAGAGCGTGAGGGTTGACTGCCCCGCGATACTCGCGTGCACAGGTATTGTACCGGCACGTGCTCAGGGCTGAGCGGGTGTAAACGGGAGTGTGGGCGGGAGAACCGCGAAAGTGATCTTCAGCGGCATCTAGCGGGGTTTGAGGCACGGATCGAGCGGGTCGCCGCTGTCGCCGTTGCCGACGCAGTCGCCGAGCCCCTTCGGGCCGACGGATCGCGCGCCTGAACCGTGCGTGTTCAGGTGGGCGTTCGTCGTGGGCGCTGGCGCGTGTGCGGCGTTGCGGAGTTCGTCGCGCAGATTGGAGATTTGGCTCGCGAGCTCGTCATTTCTGCGCTGTGCTTGCGCGAGCAAACTCTGCGCGCCGTTCGCCTGTCGGGTTTCGGCGGCGAGGGCGCTCGCTTGTGCCGCGTCGAGCACTGTTCGTTCAGGACGCAGCTTGCCGTAGTAGACGCCGAGGGTGCCAGCGATGACCAGCACGCACAGCGAGCCGCTCAACCAAGCCGCCAGGCGGTCGCGAAAACGTGCGGCCTGCGCGGCGAGCTCCGAGAGTTGCAAAGCGCGCTCCAGTTCGGTCACCCGCACGGTGAGCTCCGCGCGGGCGCGCTCGAGCCGCAGGCGATCGTCCAGCTCGGCGGAGCGCGCTAGTTCGGCGCGGGCGCTCGCTTCGAGCCGCAGCCGCTCGACTTCCCGAGCTTCTTCTGCGGCGCGCGCTCGCTCGAGCGCGGCGCGCTCTTGACTCTCACGCTCCTTGGCGAGTCGAGCGCGCTGCTCGGCTTCGGCGCGCGCGAGCGCGGCCTGCGCTTCGTCGCGCGCCCGCGCGTGATGATCGGCTTGCAGCGATTTCAATGAGACTAAAAGCGAGCCGTCGCGAGCTCTGCCCATGCTCGTGTTCCTTTGCCGGACGACCTGCGGCGCCATATTGCGGCTCGCGGTCATCGTCTGGGTGCGACGAATTGGACGCGCGCGTTCGACCCGGGCTTGGGTCGTCGCGCTGAAATCTTCCGCTTAGGTCGAGCGCAGCGTAACGACTATTTTCCCGAGGTTGAGATTGGCTTCCATGCGCTCGTGAGCTCGTGCAATCTCCGCCAGTGGGTACACGCTGTCTATGACTGGCTGCAGGCGGCCGTCGGAGAAGAGCGGCAACGTGTCGCGCGCGAACGCCCGCGTCAGCGCGATTTTCTCGGCTACCGAGCGCGTGCGCATCACGAGCCCCGTCAACGTTTGGCGTTTCATCAACAGGCGACCGAGATCCAGCTCCGCGCGCGCCCCGCCCAAGAGCCCAATCAGCACGTGGCGACCTTGCTCGGCCAAACAGCGCGCGTGCTGCGGCATGTGCGTCGCGCCGACGAAGTCCAAGATCAGATCCAGGCCGCGCCCGGAGGTCTCGCGTAGCGCGACGTCCGCGAAGTCTTCGAGCTTGTAGTTCACCACGACGTCCGCGCCGAGCTCACGCACACGCGCGCATTTTTCGGTGCTGCCCGCGGTCGCGAACACGCGCGCTCCGAGCGCGCGCGCGAGTTGCACGGCCGCGAGCCCGACGCCGCCGGCCGCAGCGTGCACCAAGACCGATTCCTGCGCGCGGAGTTTGCCCGCGCTGACCAGCGCTTCGCGCGCGGTGAGGAACGCCTCCGGGATCGCCGCGGCCTGCGAGAAGTCGAGCTCGCTCGGGATGACCATGGCCATCGCCTCCGGCACGACGACGCGCTCCGCGTAGCCGCCGCCGGGCAGTAGCGCCATCACGCGTTCGCCGAGCGCGCGCCCGGCGACGTCCGCGCCGAGCTCGCTCACGACACCCGCGCACTCGAGTCCCAGGATCTCACTGGCGCCGGCGGGCGGTGGGTAGAGGCCGCGTCGCTGCAAGAGATCCGCGCGATTCAGCGCGGTCGCCACGACGTCGATCGCGAGCTCTCCAGGTCCGGGGCTCGGCGCCGGGACGTCGGCGATCCGCAGCTCTTCGGGCCCTCCGGGGCGCGCGACGACGACGGCCTTCATCGACGAGAGCCCACGCTCGAAGACTTCACAGCTCCGGCAAGTGCGCGGCGCCGATCACGCCCGCGCGTTCGCCGAGTTCGCTGACGAGCAGCGGCACCTCGGCGAGCGGCTGAGCGAAGGTGTAGGCGCGCAGCGCGGCGCGGATGTAGGGCTCGATCAGATCGAAGGAGGCGGAAATGCCGCCGGAGAAAATGATCGCGTTGAGATCGAGCAGATTTTGCACGTTGGCCAGACAGCGACCGAGCGCGGTACCCATCATCTCGAAGGTCTTGACGCCCGCGGGGTCGCCCCGGCGCGCGGCGACCGACACCGGCAGCACCTCGTGCGCGTGGCCGCCGTTTTCCGCGAAGCAGCGCAGGATCGCCTTCGTTCCGGCGTAGGCCTCGACGCAGCCGCGCTGCCCGCAAGCACACAGCGGCGCCTCCGGCGAACGATCGACGTTCATGTGGCCGACCTCGGCGGCGAAGCCGGTCGCGCCGGGATAGAGCATGTGGCCGAGCACGAGCCCGCCGCCGATGCCCGTGCCGAGCGTGATCATCAGAAAGCTCGGGTGCTCGCGACCGTGACCGTGCAGACGCTCACCGAGCGCCGCGGTGGTCGCGTCGTTCTCGACGGCGATCGGGCAGTTCAAGCGCTTGGACAGCTCTTGCGCGATGTGCACGCCTTCGAACCCGGGCACGTTCGGCAAACGCCAGCAGAGTCCGTCTGAATTGACCTCACCAGGAATGGCCACGCCGACGGCGCGCGGCTGAGCGGAGAGCGCCAGCACCGTGGCGGCGATCGTGTCGAGCACCTCGCTCGGGCTCGTGCCGGCGCGGGTTGCCATCGACGTCGAGCGCACGACCTCGCCGTTTTCGACGATGCCGGCCTTGACGTGTGTGCCTCCGAAATCGACTCCAATAAGCATGACGGGGCGCGGAGCCTATCATCCATGTTCGGGATTTTGGGCCCGGATCGCGCGGCAAAAATGCCGTCCAAATTGCGCTATCGTTCGAATCCAAAGGCGCCAAAGGAGCCACGACCATGCCGTGTTCTTGGGGAAAATCCGAGTTTTTCTGGGAGTGCTCGCCGTGAGTACGCTGCGCGTGGCGACGCTCAACATCTGGAACAAGGGCGGACCGTGGCTCTCGAGGCTGCCCTTGATCCGTCGCGAAATCGCGCGGCTCGATCCCAAAATATTGGGCCTGCAAGAGGTCTTGCGCTTCTTGCCCGAGGGCCTCGAGCACATGCAGCCGAGCCCGCAGAACGATCAGGCGAGCGAGATCGCCGACGGCCTCGGCTTTCACGTCGCGTTCGCCGAGGCCAACGACTGGGGGCGGGGCCTGAAGTTCGGCAACGCTCTTTTATCTCGCTATCCAATCGTCGAGGAGCGGCGCTTCGTGTTGCCCGGTATCGAGAGCGGCGAGCAGCGCGCGCTCTTGTACACGCTGTGCGATACGCCGAGCGGGCCGCTGCCGGTGTTCGTCACGCACTTGAACTGGAAGCTTCACCATGGCTCGGTGCGCCAGCGTCAAGTCGCGTACATCGTGGAGCGGATCGACGAGCTTGCGCCGCCGGACGATAAGACGCTGCCCGCCGTGTTGGTGGGCGATTTCAACGCGGCGCCGGACGCCGACGAGATTCGCTACCTCACGGGCCTTCACGCGATCGACGGCAAAACCGCGTATCTCGCCGACGCCTGGGCCTATGCCGGTAGCGGCCCGGGCTACACGTTCGATCGCGAGAACGACTATGCGCGCAAAGCGCGCGAACCGTCGCGCCGCATCGACTACATTTTTACGCGCGGACCCGATCGGCAATTCCGAGGCGAGGCGCTCAGCGCGGATCTGGCCTTCCACAAAGCGTCCGCCGAGTTTGCCGAGCCCGTCTGGCCTTCGGACCACTTCGGAGTGGTGGCGGACATCACGGTCGAGCCGCGCTCGCTCTAGACGGTCATTGACAATCTGCTCGGGTAGCGCTTAGTTTCGCCGCCAACTTACGAAGTCAAAGGGGTCCCATGAAGATCATCCGTGTTGGCGGTGCGTGGCTCGTGTTGCGTTTTGGTCTGCTGAGCGCCGGACTCTCGCTGGTGGCGTGTGATGCGGCGAAACCTCCGGAGCTGTCCGCTCCGACGAACGGGCTCTACTCGGTCGATCTGACGGTCAGCGCGCCCGGGAATCTTCCCAAGTGCAACGCAGCGCTTTCGGGCACCACGGCCTTCGTGCAAACGCCGGCGGGTGTGTGGGCGTGCTTTGGCCGTAGTTGGAACGCGATCCCGTGCACGAAGGCCCTGGCGGGGTCGGTCGCGTATGCGAGCGCTTCGAAGACGCTGTGGGCGTGCGTCGCGGGCGCCTGGACCCCGATCACGACGCCGGCTGCGCCGGGCACGCTCGTGTCCGTGAAGCCAGAAGCCGCCGGCTCGCACTGCGCGGCCGGGGGACAGCGGATCGACGTCGGCACGGACGCCAACGGCAACGGCGCGCTCGACTCGAACGAAATCCAAAGCACTCAATACGCGTGCAACGGGAGTCAGGGCTCGCAAGGTCCGCAGGGCCCGCAAGGTCCGCAGGGCCCGCAAGGTCCGAGCGGCGCGGCGACACTCGTCCTTTCGACAGCGGAACCGGCCGGCGCCAACTGCGCGAACGGCGGTGTGAAGTTGAGCACCGGCCTCGACGCGAACCAAGATGGCGTGCTCGAGCCGAGCGAGATCACGAGCAGCTCCTTCATTTGCACCGGCGCGCCCGGCGCCCAGGGGCCCGCAGGCACGAACGGCAGTTCGACGCTCGTGAGCTCGACGCCGGAGGCAGCGGGCGCGAACTGCGCGAGCGGTGGCGTGAAGTTGAGCTTCGGCAGCGACGCCAACGGCAACGGCGTTCTCGACGGCGGCGAGGTGAGCGCTGTCTCCTATGTCTGCAACGGGACCGCGGCCAACGTCTGCGCGGGCAAGCCGGACGGTTCACCCTGTGACGACGGTAATGCTTGCACCAACTCCGACACCTGCCAGTCCGGCACGTGCACGGGCGGCAACGCCACGGTGTGTGGCGACGCATGCCACCCATCGAGCTCGTGCGATCCGGCCACGGGTGCTTGCACGAGCACGGTCGCACCGGACGGCACGCTATGCGGTGCGGGCATGGTCTGCGTCCATGGCACGTGCGCGGGTTGTGCTAGCGCGAATGCCTGCCCGGGCCGTGACGACGAGTGCAAGGTGCGCACCTGCAACTCGGCCGTGTGCGGGATGAATTTCTCTCCGGTGGGGCAACCGGTTTCGGCGCAAATACCGGGCGATTGCCAGATACGGGTTTGCGACGGCATGGGCAACGTGACGAGCATCCCCGACAACACCGATATCCCGCAAGACGACGCGAATTCGTGCACCATCGAGGCGTGCGTCGCGGGTGACCCCGTACACCTTGCGGCTGCCGCGGGCGCGTCCTGTGCCCAAAATGGAGGTTCGTTCTGTAACGGTGCGAGCCAGTGCGTGCAGTGCACTACCGCGGCCCAATGCGGGCCGAGCACCACGTGCCAGAGTAGGACGTGCGTCGCAGCTGGCGGTTTCTGCGAATTTTTGAATACGGCCGCCGGGACGCCTTGCACCGACGACGGCGGAGTGATCTGCGACGGCTCTGGGGGCTGCCTCCCGCCGCTCGCGGTCGCGAGCACGACGCCTGCAGATGGAGCGAGCGTTGCGGCCGACACGCTCATCTCCGTCACGTTCTCGCAGCCGATGCTCGCCAGCACGTTGACCGGGCAGACCAGCGCGGGGCCATGCGCTGGCTCGATTCAGGTGTCTCTCGACGACTTTGCCAGTTGCATCGCGTTTTCAGCGTCGGCCGCGGTGATCTCCTCGGGCGGCACGGTAGCGACGCTCCAACCGGCGCCCGGTTTGCTCGTCAACCGCACCTATAGACTGCGCGTCACAACGGGTGCGCTCAGCATGTTCGACCGCGGCCTCGCGAGCGCGTTCACGCAGGCGAGCGGCTTTGCCACGACGGCTCCGCTAACGCCGTAGCTTGGGGCTCACGTTCGAGCTGGATATTCCGCAGATGACCGTCACCCGTAAGACGGGCTTCTGCTGGGTAACCCCAAGGGATTGACCCCCGCGCCAAAGCGCGCGAAAAATGCTCGTCATGGCGACGTGCAAAGGCTGCGGTGACGACGTCGATGAGCTCGTGACCGTCAAGGTCGGCAGCAGATCCAAAAAACTCTGCGAATCGTGCGCGGACGAGGCGCGCGAAAAGGACCAGATCGCCGAAGAGAGCGAGTCCGCTGTGCAGAACATGATGGGCTTCAAGGGTCGACGCTAGACCCGCCCGCGCCCGCCGCCGCACGCCGTTTGCGCGAAATTTAGCGCGATATTGGTATTCGACGCGGACCTGGGTTAAGGAGCGCGCGCCGGCTTCGCTCGGCAGTGAGGACTCATGAAGCACTCGGTTGCCCACGATCTCGGCCAGGAACGCGCCCGCGTCGTGGCGCAAAAAGCGCTCGCGAGCTACGCGGAGAAATTCGCCAAGTACAGCCCGCAGGTGGTGTGGCTCGACGCGAACCGGGCCAGGATCTCGTTCAGCGTCAAGGGCATGTCGCTCGGCGGAACCTTGGAAGTGCTCGAGCGCAGCATCGACATGGACGTCGACGTGCCGTTCTTGCTCCGGCCGTTCAAGAGCCAGGCGCTCGGTGTGATCGAAGGCGAGATCGGCGACTGGATCAAGAAGGCGAAGAACGGCGAGTTCTAGCGTCCTGTTCCTGCTTCGGGCTTCGTGCTAGTGAGTCCGTATGGAGGGCGAGCGCGCGCGTAGATTGGCCGTTGCCGTCGCGTATGCCGGAGCCCTGTCGTGCGCGAGCGGCGGCGCGCTCGCGGCGCAGTCGGCTCGACTCGTGTACAGCCGCAGCGCAGCGTCCGCCGCCTGCCCCGATGAGGCTGGCATTCGCCAGGCGGTCGCGCGCCGTTTGGGTTACGATCCGTTCGTCG
>DASYCR010000598.1:0-3890 GCA_036500095.1 Polyangiaceae bacterium | reverse complement strand
TTCCCAACGCTCGAACGGAACGGTGCTCGCTTCATCGTCCGTAGACAAACGTGCCGCGTGGCAGCGCGTGCACGCATCGCGAAACACCTCCGCGCCGCGTCGCTCGTCCGCGGTGAATGCGCTCCGACCGAGCGCGCTCGGGTTTTGCAGGTGGGAGAAACCCATCAAGAACGTCAGCAGTGCGTGCCGCAGCGCCTCGGGCCCGACCTCGGCGTCCTGCACGCCTAGCTCCGTGAGCCACGGAAACTCGCTCTGGCGAACCGAAAACCAGGGATCGGTGCCACTGCCCTTGCCCGCCACCCGAAACTCGTTGAACACGACCGTCGTGAGGTCGCGATCGAAGGCGCGCGAGAAATGCGGGCGATTGTTGAAGAGGCCACGCAGCGGCTTGGTCGCCACGCGCACGTCGCCCCGCCCGGTGTTGTGAATCCGGCCGTCTATCTCGCCCTCGAAGTGACAGGTCTCACACGTGAAGCGACTCGCGCGGCCCTCGGACGAGTTGTGAGGCGCCATCAGCGTCGTGAAAAATAGCGCCTCGCCCAGCAACTCTTCGTTCGAGCTGGCCGGCGCCGCGTCATCGCGCACGGGCACGAGCTGCGCGGTGGGCACGCGATCGGTCGTCTCACGCAAGACCCAGGCGTCGAGCAGCGGGTCGCTGAACGCGAGCGAGCCGTCTCCGAGGGCCAGCACTTGGGCCGTGCCTGGCAGCATATTTTCGCTGCGGACTTCGAGCGCGCGCCCGCCCTGGAGATCGAAGCTCAAGGTCGCTGCGCGGGCGCTGCCATATCCACTCACAAACAAATCCGCGTGCCCCGCGGAGTCGAGGCTGAGGCTAACGGCCTTGGGCGTGACGACGGACAGCGCCGACAGGTTGTCCTCACGCACGAGCTCGAGTCCGCCGTCCGGCGAAACGAGGTAAGTGAACGCAAATGAATCGATGAAACCGAACGAGCCATCGCGACGCTCGAGCGGGTGATTTTCGACGCCGCCCGCGGCGACCACCAGGCTTCGCCCGAATGGCGCAACATCAAAGCCCCAGATCGGCCCGTCGTGAACGATGCGGGCGCGTTCGGAGGAGATCTCGCCGCGTTCGTCCAAGTCGTAGATGACGAGCGCATGGTCGAGCAGCAGATTGACGAGCAGGGAGCTCTCGACGCGCCGAAGCGCGATCGGTCCGTGTCCCGCGAAGCGTCGTCCGCCTTCGAGCAGCTCGTGGCCAGCTCGTGCCCGCAGCGTGAGCAGCTCGCCGTCCCGCACGTCGAGCACGTACACGGTGCCGCGCGGACCGAGCGCGAGCGCGCGGACGCCGACTACCGCCGGTACCAGCCAATCCGCAAGCCGGGTGAGGGCGCCGCCGTCGAACCGAAAGCGAAAGATGCGTGGCGAACCCTCCCCGGCGACGTCGATCTCGCCGTCGTCTGCGACGACCACGCTCGCACCGGACAGCGGAGAGTCCGCGCGAGCCAGCTCATGCAGACGTCGGTCGAGCACCACTAGCTTGGATGCCCCGCGCAGCACGCCAACCAGGTGCTCAGCGTCGAGCCGAGCCAGCGCATACGGATCCGCGCCGTGAGTCAGGTTGGCCGGCGGTATCGACGCGAAGTCCGTCTTGCTACGACGCTGCTCCTCGTAGGCGTGAAGGCGTTCGCGGGCTCGACGGATCTCGTCTGCCTCGAGTGAATCGGCCCTCGCCGTCGGCGCGATCCGCAGTCGTCCGCGGGCAGCGAACAACCAGGCCGCGGCCAACATGCAGCCGAGCACAGCCAGTACGGCGAGCGAGCGACGGGGCGAACCGAGTATCATCGCGAAGCGCGAACACGACTCTGCCAGATCTCGAGACCCGCGCGAGAAGCCGCCTAAATTTCGGCCAATTTTGCGGAAACCGCGGGCTGTGCGACAAATGACCGGGCTCGCATGACCGATCTCGAGAGCAGCTCCGCGCGTCTGCTGGTGGTGGGTTTTCACGGCAAGAGCGTGAGCCCGGACCTGCGCGCGCTCCTCGACCGTGGCGTGGGAGGCGTGATTCTGTTTTCTCGTAACGTGGGCAGCGCAGAAGACGTTGCGGCGCTGTGCGCCGACATCAAGCACGCTGCGGCGCGCCCGTTGGTGATTGCCGTCGACCAAGAGGGCGGTCAGGTCGCCCGACTACGTCAGGGATTCACGCCCATCCCGTCCGCGCGCGTGATCGGCGCAAGCGACGACCCGAGCGTAGCGCACGACGTCGGCGCTCTGATCGGCCGCGAGCTCCGCGCGGTCGGCGTCGACATGGACTACGCGCCGGTGCTCGACGTCGACACGAACGCAAGCAACCCCGTGATTGGCGCTCGTGCCTTCAGCCGCGACGCGGCCCGCGTCAGCGCACTCGGCGTCGCTTTCGCCGCGGGACTGGCGAGCGCGGGTGTCGCAGCTTGCGGCAAGCACTTCCCCGGTCACGGCGACACGTTGCAAGACTCACATCACACGCTGCCGCGTCTGCCGCACGCGCTGAACCGGCTCGAAGCGCTCGAGCTCCTGCCGTTTCGCGCGGCGATCGCCGCCGGCGTGCCCGCCCTGATGACCGCGCACGTGATCTTCGAAGCGCTCGATGCAGAGCGACCCGCCACGATGAGCCGGCGCGTCGTACGCGAGTTGTTGCGCGGCAGCATGGGCTATCAGGGCCTGGTGGTCAGCGACGACATCGAAATGCGGGCGATCGCCGATCACTTCGGCGTCGAAGAACTGGTCACGCACGGCCTCGAGGCGGGCGTGGATCAGTTCTTGTGCTGTCACACGGCCGAGCTCGCCCACCGCGCGATCGATTCGATCGCGCGCGGCGCACGCGACGGGACGATCAGCGAGACGTCGCTCGTCGAAGCGAACCGGCGCGTCACGGAGTTCACGGCACGCTACGCGCGCACGCCGCTCGTTCGCCCAGAGCTCGCGGCCCTGCGCTCTCCGGCGCACCTGGAGCTCAGTGCACGCCTGCAAGCGCACGCCGAAGAAACGGCCGCGGATCCAACGCGCGGCTGAGCTCACGCCTTTTCAGCGAGCGCGCTCTCAATCGCGGAGAGGAGCTTCGGATCGCTCGGAGTCACGTCGGGCTCGAAAAACGCGCGCAGCGCGCCGTCGCGGCCCACCAAATATTTACCAAAGTTCCAACCCGGCAACTTGCCGGCCGCCTCACCGAGCGCCTTGTACACGGGAGACTGCTGGGCGCTTTTTTTCGTGTGGATCTTTTCGAACAGCGGAAAGGTAACGTGGTAGCGCGAGTCACAAAAGTCACGAATCTGCTCGGGCGTTCCCGGCTCTTGCCCACCAAACTCGTTGCTGGGAAAACCGAGCACAGAAAAGCCGCGCGACGACAGCGACTCATGCAGCTTCTGTAGGCCCGCGTATTGCGGCGTGAAACCGCACTCGCTCGCAACATTGACGATCAGTGTCACTTTGCCGGTGTACTCGGAGAGCCGCTTGGGCTCGCCGTTGAGAGAGTGCACCGTCTCTTGATAGATGCTCATTCACTCGTCTTTAGGACTGCCGTAAGGCGTCTGCAAGCTCTCAGACAGTGCCGGCGGAACCTGAGAATCTTCAATTGCGACGTGGCTTTTCGCAAAAGAGGCCACCGCATCCCAGCGAGCAGCGTCGGATCCTGGCGCGATCGTTCGTCGAACGCTCGTGAGTCCGGAACTTCGCTTACTCGCCAAGATCCTCGGGGGATCCCTGTTGATCGGCGGGCTCGCCGCCTACGGACTTGCCGAGAGCGAAAACGCCGATTGCCCGCCCGGCGCGAGCGCCGGCGCTAGTTCGGCAAGCAATCCCGAACAACCGCCGCCGTCGCCGTCTTTCCTCGGGCGACTTTCGCAGGCGCACCCGCAGCCACGATGCGCCCACCCTGGGCGCCGCCTTCCGGCCCA
>DASYCR010000597.1:0-3531 GCA_036500095.1 Polyangiaceae bacterium | reverse complement strand
GTTGAGCGCGGCGATGCTGAGCTCGGGATACGCGGCGTAGAACACTTGCGTCGGGCGTTGATGCGCGCGGCTCCAGGCCTTGAAGCGCTCCTCGTCCTTGGCGCCGCCGGCCATCAAGAAAAATGTGCGCGGGTAGGCGTCTGTCGACGTCCACGCCAGGTTCAAGCCGATCGCGGCCTGGTCCACGAAATCTCCGAGGTAGCTCTCCCAGCTGCTGTCGTAGTTGCTGAAAAACAGCAGGCGCTTGCCGTCTTCGAGCAAGAGCCACTTGGCGAAGTGAATCGTCGGAATACCGCCCAGCTGCCCGATATCGTCGAAATGCAGCTTGGCCATGCGATCGATGTACGCGTGCGCGTGCCGCAACACGAACAAGCGCGCGCGGCCGAGCTTCAGCGGTACCACGTGCGTCAGGGCGTTTTGCATGCCGTGATCTTCATTCGCCGAGAGATCGCGGAAGCGCTGGCGATCCGCGTCGGTCCACGCTTCTTGTTTGCCGCGCTGATCGTATTCGGGATCCGAAAAAGGCCACGATAGGATGCCGAGCAGGTGTCTGAGCACTGGCAACACCGGCAGCGCGTTCGCGAGCCACGGGCCGTAGCCCTCGGTCAGGCGCTGACTGCGCACGGCGCTGCTCGGCTGCGGCGGCGCCGGCCGCGTCAGATCCAAACCCGAAAGGCGCGGCTCGACGAACGTCAGTCGACGCACGTGCTCGTGCAGCTTGGCGTACAGCGCCGTCATCGCCTGCTTGGGCGCGCTTTCCAGATACGTGAGCAGCACTTCGCGCAGGTATTGCTCGAGGCGAATGCGACCCAGATCACGCTCGGTATGACCCTGGTACGCCGCGCTGGCCGGCTGCAAATGGGCTACCAGATCGTCGGCGAACGTCGCGCGCTCACTGAAGTCCTGGCAGTGCTGAAAAATCTCGAACAAGCGAGCCCCCGCCCGCTCGACCAACAGCTCGAGATGCGCGCTCTGCGCGCGGGCGCACTCGGCGTGCGGCGTGTCGAAGTTCGACTCGAAGACGAGCAGTGGGCTTGCGTCGGGGTCTTCGTGCAAGAGCACGAAGCGCGCGAAGTGAACGCCGAGCTCGGGCGCGCCGAACAAGCTCGGTTTGCACGGGCCGTCCGGGCAGTCCGCGGCGACGTCGGCGAGTGCACGCGCGACCGCCTCGGCATCTTGGACCCGCGCGACGACCGTCAACGTTTCTTGACGCACGCTCGGATTCGCTAGCAAACCCTAGCCTTTTGTGGCAACCGCCCGCGGCAAAACCGCGGCCGGACCTCACGGGCCGGCGCTCGCGCGCCGTCTCGCGGCGAGACGGGCGACTCAGCGCGGCTTCTTCAGCTGCGGGTGCCGAAAGCAACTCGTCACGTGATCGTTGACCATGCCGACGGCCTGCATGTGCGCGTACATGATGGTCGAGCCCACGAAGCTGAAGCCGCGCCGCTTCAGGTCCTTGCTGAACGCGTCGGACTCCGCCGTGCGCGCCGGGATCTGCCCCTTGCCAGCGAAGCGATTCTGAATCGGTCGCCCCTCCACGAACTGCCACTGATAGCGATCGAAGCTGCCGATTTCCTCCTGCACCTCGATGAACGCGCGCGCATTCTTCACGGCCGATTCGAGCTTCAAGCGGTTGCGCACGATGCCGGCATCCTGGAGCAACGCGGCGACCTTCTTCGGCGTGTAGCGAGCAACCTTTTCGACGTCGAACTCCGCGAACGCGCGGCGGTACGCCTCACGCTTGCGCAAGATCGTGATCCAACTGAGGCCCGCCTGCGCACCCTCGAGGATCAGAAACTCGAACAGCGTGCGATCGTCGTGCACGGGCACCCCCCACTCCGCGTCGTGGTACGCGACGTAGAGCGGATCCTCACCGCACCACCAGCAACGCGCGCGCTCTGCGATCTTCTTTGCGTGCTTGGGATCTGTCACGCGAAGGAGTGTAGGCCAGCGCGGCGCGTGTAACATTGCGTCGACATGGCAGCATCGGCATCGCTGCGAGTGACCAGCGGCTGACCCGTGCTCTGACGGCGGCGTCACACCCTGTGACGCTCGCTCCGCCCGGGCCGCCCGTGCCCTGCGACCTCCAATCGGACGCAACTCTCCGACAATACGGGCCGATTGGGGATTAGAATGCGGGCCGGCTGGCCTGGGCAGCAAACGGCATACGGCTTGCTTAGAGGGGGGTTCATGGCACGTCGCAACGAAGAGATCGATCACCCGGCGGAATGGCTGCGCGCACTGTTCGAGGACGCCAGCGCCTTCGAAAGGCTGGTGACCGAATCCGGAGGTATGGCACACGCGGCTTACCGTTTGGCGCGTGCGCGTTGCCGCGCGAGCGCCGTGCCCACCGCGCTGCCCACGCTCGGCGAGCTGCAGGCCGCCGCGCTGATTCTCGCTCGTCGCGTCGGCGCGCCGGAAACCCTGCCGATCAAGTCGCTGCTTGCGAGTGAGTGTGAGAGCCAGGGCTTGGCAGTGATTCGGCCCATCGCGCCGCTGCCCGCGCACTCGGCGCCGCCGCCTCCCTCGATGCGCATGGCCGCTGCGCGCCGAGCCTAGGGCGAGCCACCGGGGTACGTTGGCCTCTGCCCCCAATGCGGGGGCCAAGCCCCCGATTTGAGTGAGCCGTGGGGCCTCCGTCACGAGATGCGGTCTACAATGAGTGTGTGAACTTTTTCGGGCATGCCGTGCTCGCCGCGCGCACGTCCCCGAGCGACGCATTCGTGCTCGGCGCGATGCTGCCCGACTTTGCGTCGATGCTCGGCGCGCGCTTGCCGCGTACGAGTCACGCGGAGCTCGCAGCCGGCGTTCGTTTTCACCATCGAACTGACGACGCTTTTCACGGCGCGCCGAGCTTCCTCGCCATCTCTCGCGAGGCGCTGCGGTTCCTGCTCGAGCGTGGAGTGAGGAAGGGCAGCGCGCGCGCCGTCGCGCACGTCGGCGTGGAGCTCGAGCTCGATCGCGCGCTCAGCGGCGACCTGCACGCGCGCGCGCGCTATCGAGCTGCGCTCGCGTGCATCGACGACGTTGCCGCCGAGATTACATGGAACGATCCGACTACGACTCCGCGGCTCGTGGCGCTTTGTCACAGCTTGTTTGCGCGTGGAATCTTGCGGGAAGAGCCGGCGCCTGAGCTGATGGCCGAACGCCTGCGCCGCATTCTGGAAGGCCGGCCGCGGCTCCGATTGGACGACGCGGGGCAATCTGTTGTACGGGAATGGATCGTGGCTGCCCGCCCGAGCATCGTGTCCCGCGCGCCAACACTGGTTCGAGAGCTCGAGCAGCGCCTCGTTACGTGATCATCTGGTTCACGAAAGGCATCGAAGTACCATGCGCCTCACACAAATCTCGACCGTCCTCTTCATTTTGGCCGCGCCTGCGCTCGCTTCCGCTCAGATCCGCAGCCCGGGTCAGCACGAACACTACAACGCGGAGCTCGAACCGCACTTGCTGCTCGAGTGGGATGCGCCCGCAACCAACTGCGTAGACACCGGCCTAGGCGTCGGTTTTCGTGCCGCGATCCCGTTTCTC
>DASYCR010000596.1:0-3273 GCA_036500095.1 Polyangiaceae bacterium | reverse complement strand
CCGTGTAGCGCCAGAGGCCGACTCGATCGACCTTGAATGATCCGTGCCAGCGATCCGGCTCGAAGCGATAGCTGAGTGGCGCGACCCGCCAGTCGCTATCGCTCGCGTGGCGATACAGGATCCGCGCCGCAATCAAATCGTGACCGTCTTTGAAGATATCGGCGCTGACGTCGACGGAGCTGCCTACGACGCGCTTGATGGGATAGCGCCCGCCATCCAGGGTCGGCGTGACATGCTCGATGGCGAGCCTAGGCAGATCGAACGGTGCTGGAGCGCGGACGGACGGCATGGGCAGACTTCCTCGAAACGCTCGCTTCTATCACGGTCCACTGAGGGACGTGGAACGCGAAAAAACGCCTCGCTCGCTTGCCAGCGCCGGCGCCCGGCCGCACGCTCGCCCTCATGCAAAGTCGCGAACAGACAGCGCCCTTGCCACGCACGCTACTGCTCGGAAACTTCATCGGGGGGCGAGAACGACCGGAGCCGAGCGGCCATTTCGAGCGCCGTAACCCGGCGAATCGCCGCGATTTGGTGAGCGTCGCGCCGCTCAGCTCGCGCGAGTCGGTGCGCGAGGCCTGTCTCGCCGCTCGCAAGGCGGCGAGCACATGGGCGCGCGCGCCCGCGCCGCAACGAGCCGAAGTACTCGGGCGGGTCGCAGCGCTCTTGCTCGCGCACAAGGAGCAGCTCGCTCGCTTCGTGGTCCGTGAAGTTGGCAAACCACTACGTGAGGCGCGCGGCAGCGTGCAAGAGGCGATCGACACCGCCGTATTCTTTCAGAGCGAGGGGCGGCGCCTGTACGGTCAAACCGTACCGAGCGAGCTTCCGAACAAGGAACTCTACACTTACAGGCGCCCACTCGGCACGGTCGGCGTCATCACGGCGGGCAATTTTCCAATCGCTGTGCCGTCCTGGAAGATCATCCCCGCGCTCTTGTGCGGCAACACCGTCGTCTGGAAACCGTCGGACGACGCGCCCGGCACCGCCGCCCTGTTCTTGTCGCTCTTTCGGCGCGCCGGCTTGCCTCCCGGCGTGATCAATCTCGTTCACGGCAAGGGCGCGGGCAGCGCGGGCGAGTTCTTGATCGAGCAGGTCGACGCAGGACTCCTGGACAAGATCTCGTTCACCGGCTCCACCGCCGTCGGGCGGCGAATCGGCGAGGTCTGTGGCCGCAACCTCCAACAACCTTCGCTCGAACTCGGCGGCAAAAATCCCCTGGTGATCCTGGCGGATGCGGATCTCGATCTGGCCGTCGACGGCGCGCTGTGGGCCTCTTTCGGCACCGCTGGCCAGCGCTGCACCAGCGCCGGCAATTTGATCGTCGACCAGCGCGCTCTGCCCGCCGTGCGCGACAAGCTGGTGCGCCGCGCGCAGGCGCTCAAGATTGGCGACCCGATCGACGCCAGCGTCGACTATGGACCCCTGATCAACGAGCGCTTCTTGGAGCGTTTCATCGAGCAGCGATCGACCGGGCTCGACGATGGAGCCGAGCTTTTGCTCGACGGACGCCGGATTGTAGCAGGTGAGGAGCCGCCGGATTTTGCCGGCGACGCCGAGCAGGGCCTGTTCGTCACACCGCGCATCTTCGATCGCGTCAAAATGCACATGCGTATCGCGCAGGAGGAGTGTTTTGGACCGACCATCAATTTGGTGGAGGTCGATGGACTCGACGGCGCAATCGAAGCCGCTAACGCCACGCCCTACGGGCTTTCGAGCGCGATCTACACGCGTGACGCGCGCGCGATGTTGCGCTTCAAAGAAGAAATCCGCGCCGGCATGACCAGCATCAACAACTCGACCACTGGCGCCGAAGCGCACCTGCCCTTTGGCGGCAACGGCTGGTCCGGAAACGGAACGCGGGAAAGCGGCATTTGGGTCCTCGACGCGTACACGCGCTGGCAAGCCGTCAACGTGGACCTCTCAGGGAAGCTCCAAAAGGCGCAAATTGACGTCTCCGATAGCGCGCCGAGCGAGGCGGAGGACTTCAGCGCCTTGATCGTCAGCTGAGCCTAGCGCGCGAGTCGACAGGTCCAGTCGCTACTTGTCGCGGTCGTCCACGCGCTTTGGGTCCTCGTCGGGGATCGCCCAGGCAGGCTTCACCCAACCGCCGTCCGGCAGCGGCACGCTGGAAACGCCCGCTGAATGAGCGCCCGCGGCTTTCGTGTCCGGGACAAGCGCCGCGTTGCCGTGTGGCGCGCCAGGTGTAGCAGGCGCTCGCTCAGACGCCGAGGGCGTCGCGGAACCCGACGCCTCGGCGCGAGAGGCACTGCGCTCCGGCGCGTGCGTCGCAACGAGCGGCGCGCTCGCCGGGCGAGCGGGTGGAGCCGCGCTAGGCAACGGCCGCAATGCAGAGCCGTGCGGCCTCATCATCAACACGCTGAGGCCCGCCGCCAAGCCAATCGCGAGCGCCGTCGCCGCGACCACGAACACCAGACCAAAACCCGAGCGCGGCTCTGCCGGCGTTGCCTCGTCCTCGACTCGCGTGGGGCTCTGCGCGACGTTCGGAGACGACTTTTCGAGGCGCGGTGCGTCGGAGAGCGGCACGACTGCGACCGTCACCGCGTGCTCGTCCGCGGGCGCGCTGTTCGCCGTCAGTCGCACGTGCGAGTTCGTGTCGGCAACCACCGTCTTGGCCTGCGACGCGGGCGCCTGCGTTTCACCGTCTGCCGGCAGCTCACCGCTCGATACGGCGACTTCGGGCGCCCAGGCGAGCTCGCGCGATTCGACGCCGAGCACCTCACGTAAAGCGTCGCTCAGCTCACGCGCGCTCTGGAAGCGCTGTTCGGGATCGCGCGCGACCGCCTTGGCGAACCAGGCGTCGAAACCGAGCGGTACCGAGGCTTGATCCGAAGGGATCGGAATGTCGCGAATGCAAATCTGGAGGACGAGATCGCCCAAACCATCACTGTAAAAAGGCCTTTTGCCGGTGATGCATTCGAACGCGATCACACCGAGCGCCCACAAGTCCGAGCGATGATCGACTGTCTTGTTTCCCTGCGCTTGCTCGGGACTCATGTAGTAAGGGGTGCCGAGAATGGAGCCCGTGCGCGTGCGCGTGCCGCCGCTGGCCAGCTGACCGCGGTCGACTTTGGCCACGCCGAAGTCGAGCACCTTGGCCACTTCTTCGTCTTCGTTGCGGATCAAAAATACGTTCTCGGGCTTCAGATCGCGATGAATGATGCCTGCGTCGTGCGCGCGCTGAACGGCGCGACCCGTTTGGGTGATGACGCGCGCGGTCTCCGTGGGGCTCAAGCGACGCGCGCGACGCAAGCGCTG
>DASYCR010000595.1:0-10602 GCA_036500095.1 Polyangiaceae bacterium | reverse complement strand
ACGGAGTCCGGCACGCCGTATCTGGTGATGGAGTTGCTCGAGGGGCGCACGCTGGAAGGGATCCTGGCCGTGCGTCGCACGGTGGGTGTCGCGGACGCCGTGTACATCGGCTTGCAGCTGTGTGACGCCCTGGCTACGGCGCACGAGCACGGCATTTTTCATCGCGACATCAAGCCGAGCAATGTGTTCATTTCGCGCACCGAGTCCGGACGCGAGGTCGCCAAAATTTTCGATTTTGGCATCGCGCGCCTGCAGGGCGGGCAAAAACTCACGCAACAAGGCGCGCTGCTCGGCACGCCGGAGTACATGCCCCCCGAGCAACTGCTGGCCAAGGACGAGATCGACGCGCGCAGCGATATTTACGCGCTCGGCGTGACGCTGTACGAGGCGCTCGCGGGCGTGGTGCCGTTCGAGGGCAATTTCGGGGAAGTGCTGCTCAAGGTGTCGACCGAGCCCGTGCCGCCGCTCGATCAGCGCTGCAAGGAGGTGCCGGGCGAGCTGGCGCGTGCCATCGAACGCGCGCTGAGCCGAGATCCCGTCGACCGCTTCGCGACCGCGCGCGAGTTCGCCGAAGCGCTGGTGAAGGGCAATGTCTCCGACGAGCAGCCGAGCTCTCTGCTCGGTCTACGCCGCAAGCCGAGCGCCGTCGGTCTGTCGCCCTCGCCGAAGCTAGTGGTCGGTCCGGCCAGGGTCCCGCGCCCGGACGTCAGCGTCCCGCCGCGCCCGCGACCGCCCCTCGCGGCCGGAGCCGTGCCACTGCCGTTGCTCGCGGAGTCGCTCTCTTTGGGGGCCGTGCCGCCGCCGTTGCCGAACGAGCCGTCACAGCGACGTCGTTTCGCGCGCGCACCGTACGTCACGCCGGCCCGCATCCTGCGCCCCGACGGCAGCACCCTCGAGGGCCGCAGCGAGGACATCTCCGTCGGCGGTCTGCTCGTCTTGGCAGGGCAGAAGTTCGACAGCGAGGAACAGGTGCGGGTGCATTTTGCGCTGCCTTTCACCGGCAAATTGCTGGAAGTTCCGGCCACCGCCAAGTGGGTGAAAATGGCGCGCGGCACCGGCGCCGTCGGTCTGCAGTTCGCGTCACTCCCCCCCGACGCCCACGCCGTCATCGAAAACTACGTCACCGCCATGGGCGGCGAGTAAGAACCGAGAGGGAGAGTTAACAGGAAGGCGCGAAGGTGCGAAGCGAGAGGGATTGGGGGTTTGCTCAGGGCGCGCGACCGTCGTTGCCGAGTCGTTTTGCATCGCGCCGCGCTCACCAAAAAATCTTCGCGTCTTCGCGCCTTCCTGTAAATTCTCAAAAATGCACTGCGACGTTATTTGCTGTCGGGTGGGCGCGTTTTGGTGCGGAGTTCTTGGAGGTCGGAGAGGTTGGCTTTGGCGCGGGGATCGCTGGGGTCGAGTGCGAGGGCTTTTTTGAACGCGCGTTCCGCGCCGTCGAGGTCGCCTTTTTTTGCGAGCGCGGTACCGAGATTGATGAAGGCCGAGCCGAGTTTGGGGTCGAGCTCGCTCGCCTTTTTGGCCGTTGCGATGGCGTCATCGAATTTGCCGGTCGCGAAGTAGGCATAGGCCAGGTTCGAGAGGAAGGTGGCGCGCTCCGGCGCGAGCGTCACGGCGCGGTTGAGCTCGGGCAGCGCTTGATCCGGGCGATTGTTGGCCAGATATGCCGCGCCGAGATCGCCGTGCACGCGCGGATCGTCGGGCGCGAGCGTGGCCGCGCGGCTAAAGGAAGCGATCGCGTCGGTGACCTGACCTTGAATCAGCTCGGCGGTTCCGAGATTGGTGAGTCGATCGGGGTTGTCCCGATCGAGCTCCGCGGCGCGTTTGAAATGCGTGAGGGCTTCGCTCGCCTTACCGGTGGCGAGCAACGCCACGCCCAAGGCCGATTGGGCTTCGGCGTCGTCCGGCGCGAGCGCGGTCGCGCGTTCGAGCGACGAGAGCGCGTCGGGAGCCGAGCCGAGGATGAGCAGCAGCCGCCCGCGTTCGACGTGCGCGGGAGCGTAGTTTGGGTCGAGCTTCAGCGCGGCGTCGGCCTGTTTCAGCAGGGCCGTGATCTTGGGATTCTTCGGGGCGATCGCGTAGTCCGTCGCGATGCCGGATTGCGCGAGCGCGACGCGCACGAGTCCGACACGCGGCGCCGGATCCTTCGGCGCCAGGCGCGAGGCTTTTTCGTAGTGCAGCTTGGCTCCGGCGAGATCATCGGCGTCGTACGCGCGATCCCCGGCGCTGAGCTCGACGTCGAGCGGTGACTCGCTACCGTGCGACAAGCCGGCGGGCGTCGCCTGCTTCGCTGCGGGCTCGCTCGCGGGGTCTGGCGGCGCGGCTTGGGCGGCGGGAGCTGACTCGGCGTCCTTGGGTTTCGGCACGTCGTGACACGCGGCCTCGATTTTCGAGCCGCAGCCGGGTGCCGCTGCGGCGTTGGTCGCGGGCGGAGCGGCGGGCGCGGCGTTGGATGGCGTTGGGATCGCCGGGGGCGTCGCCGGTTTCGCGGCGCAGGCGCTCGCTCCGAGCGCGCACAGGAGCACGCCGAGGCCGCGCCGTGGCCGTAGCTCGAGCGCGCTAGGGAGCATCGTGACGCACGCTGTGCTCTTTGCCGTCGAAACGGAGGAGCGCTTTCTTACCGTCGATAAAGGTGGCCAGGCACACCGGGCGCTTCCAGACGCGGACGAGACTCGTCATCGTCTCGCGCGCGTAGTCGGCGCGCAGATCGACGCCGCGGTGATCGTGCGTGAGCAGGAGCTCACCGCGGTTTTCGTAGTTGGCGTCTTCCACGTAGATGAACGGATTGCCGAAGTTCGTGAGTTGAGCGAGGAGCTTCTCCTTCACGGCGCGAAACTCGCGCGTGTCGATTTCGAAGCGCTCGTTGCGGTTCGACCAGTTGAAGGTGAACATGCGGTGGTTCATGGCGAACTCGGGCGTCAAAAATTCGTCGATGAACGTGACGTCGTTGTAGAGGGAGCGCACCTCGAACAGCTTTTGCCGGCCGAGACCGAGCCGCAGATCCCAGTGTCGCTTTTGGTCGAGGTCGTCACAGTCCTCCCACTCCTGGCCGAATTGGCCCTTGTTCCAGCGCTCCTCGATGTTTCGATAGAGTTCGACCCCGAGCTTGTACGGGTTCAGGCGGCCGCCGCTGGTCGCCATCACGCCCGCGTTGTTGTCGGCGTAGTCGACCACCTCGCTCCAATCACAGACGTCTTCCGTCATCATCTTGGAGTGCCAGTACGACGCCCAGCCCTCGTTCATGATCTTGGTCTGCATCTGCGGCACGAAGTAGTAGCCCTCTTCGCGCACGATGCTCAGAATCGCGCGCTCCCAGCGCTCGAGCGGCGCGTTCTCGAGCAAGAAGGAGAGGACGTCTTGCTCGCGCTGGGCCGGGAATTTGCCCTTTTCTCGATCGCGCTCGGCCTCGATCTTTTTCTTCTGCTCTTCGATGTATTCGCTCGGGTTGATGAACTCCTCCATGTAGTCCTTCGAGCGCAGGCGCGGGACTTCGATGGCGGCGGGCTCTTCATCCGGGTGGGACTCGCGCTTGCGGACGACGAAGCGCGACCAGGGATCGATCAGGTTCTCGAGCGACAGACAGACGTCGATGAATTCCTCGGCCTTGGCGATGCCGTAGCGATCGACGACGCGGCGCACCGCGGCGCCGTGGTTAGCCATTTTATCGACCCATTTGCGGTTTGGGTCGTAGCCGTCACTGCCGTGGCCCACCGGGTAGGTGATGTGCTCGCCGGCGTCCAGATCCGTGGTGCGGAAGGCGAAGTTGTTCTTGAAGAAATCCACGTGTCCGAACACGTGGCACATCACGAGCTTCTGGTCGGTGAGGCTGTTGCCCTCGAGCAGGTAAGCGTACGAGGGGTTGTTGTTGATCACCATCTCGTAGATCTTCGACAAGCCGTATTCGTAGCTCTTGCTGAGCCGCTCGTACTCCATGCCGAAGCGCCAATGCGGATAGCGGTTCGGGAAGCCGCCGTACGCCGCGACTTCGTTCATCTGGTCGTAGCTCAGCATCTCGAAGATCGTAGGAAAGAAGTCCAAGCCGTGGCCCTTGGCGATCTTCTCGATCTTGTCCTGCTCGACGCGCAGATAGCGGGGGAGGCCCGTGTGCGTAGCGAACTGCGGCATGCTTATTTGCCCTTGCCCAAAAAGTCTTTGATGCTGGCGACGATCGCGTCGCGATCGCGGATCTCGCTGGTGACCACGCGCTCGTCCGTGGCGAAGTGCTCGCGCAGATCTTTCACGAACTGGCCGGAGCCGTAGGGGCTCTCGACTTGGCCGTAGGCGAACATGTTCACGCGCGGCAGGATCTCGGTGCGCATCAATTCGATGCAGCCCAAGGTGTCGTCCATCGACCAGTTGTCACCGTCGGAGAAGTGGAAGGGGTAGATGTTCCACTCTTGAGACGGATAGTGCTGGTCGATCAGCTGCGCGCACAGCTTGTAGGCGCTGGAGATCATCGTGCCGCCGGATTCCCGGGTCTTGAAGAAGGTGTCGCGATCGACTTCACGCGCGACCGCGTCGTGGATGATGTAGCGCGCCTCCAGGCCCTGATACTGGCGGCGTAACCAGGCGTCGATCCAGAAGCTCTCGATGCGCACGATCTCTTTTTGCTCGTCTCCCATCGAGCCGGACACGTCCATCATGTAGATGATCACCGCGTTGGCGACGGGCTCGTGATCTTCTTTCCAAGAGCGAAAGCGCTTGTCCTCTTTTTGGGGGATCAGGATCGGGTTCTTGGGATCGTAGACGCCGCTCGCGATGGTCCGCCGCAGGGCTTCCTTGTAGGTGCGCTTGAAGTGGCGCAGGGATTCCGGGCCGACGCGGCGACTACCGGTATAGCGATCTTTTGCGGCGATGATGCGGCTCTTGCCCTTGTTCTCGATCGCGGGCAGCTCGAGCTCTTCACCCAGAATGTCCGCGAGTTCATCGAGCGTGACGTCCACCTCGAGCATGTGCTCGCCCGCGTCCTTACCCGCCTGGCCGGAGCCCTCTTCGCCTTCGCCCTCCTCGCCACCGACCGGATCGCCGGCGTCTCCCTTGCCTTGACCGACGCCGCCCTTCTGCTTGTCGCCGAACGTGAAGCGCGGGATGTCGATCTGCGGGATCGGGATCGAAACGAGGTCCTTGCCCTTGCGCCCCAGCATTTCGCCCTGCGAGATGTAGCGACGCAGGTTCTGGCGAATCTTGCCGCGGACGATGTTGCGGAACCTCGAGTGGTCCTGGTCGATCTTGAGCGACATGAGCCGATGGAAGGATTTGTCGGGACGAGTGTCCCTTTTAGTGTCGCATATTTTGGGGGGCCCTCTGTGAGCATCGCACCTGCGGGCTTTTGTGGCTCGAAACGGCCAATTCCGAGCAGCGAGCCGCCTGGCCGGCGCTGCGCGCGCCCTTTTAGGGCCCAGCGCGGGGAGTCAGGGCGTCGGGTGGTTGGCGCCTGCGGCGAGCGAGGCGTGTGAGTGCACGATCTTCCAGATGCCGTACTCGTTGCGCCAGACGAGCGTGAGGCGGCAATGTAACTCGGTGCCGTTCTTGAGCTTGAAGGTAGGCGTGTCGACGACCCAGCCGGCGTCTCGGTCGACCGTGGCAGCGATCGCGCCGGGCACAATCAACGTGCCGGGCTCGATGAACAGCTCGTCCGTGCTCGGCAGTTGCAGGGCGCCGTCGAATTTAGGGAGGCTGCCGGACAGCCCGACGAAGCTGCGACCGGGCTGTTGCGAATAAAATAGGCCCGCGCGCGCCGCGTCGCCGCTCGTGATCGCCGCGTACAAGTCGCGCGTGCGCTGTGTGAGCTCCGGGGAGGGCACGGGCGCGGGTGGCAACGGTTGCCAGGGCGGTTCGGGCCCGACGGCGCACGCGCTCGCGGCGAACGCAAGAAACAAACCCGCAACGAAGCGCCGCTCCACGGCATCAGGTCTACCGGTTCTCGAGCGCAGCGGCAATCGACCCGCGCGAACGACCGCTCGACATGGCTCGACGGCTCGCACGGGCTTTGATAGAACGCGGGCGAAAATCGTGGTGACAGGCGAAAAGTTTTTGAAGTTCCGCTGCACGGGCTGCGGCAATTGCTGCAAGGAGCCGCTCTTGCCGCTGACGGACGCCGACATGCGGCGCATCCTACGGCGCACGGGTGAAGACGTAACGGAGCTCGTGCACTGGGTCGAGCGCGACGGCATCGACATGGACGACGAGCCGGAAGCGTTCGTCATGCTCCGTCAAGGCAAGCGCGTGATGGTGCTCAAACACGAGCGCGGCGGCTGTCGCTACCTGGGCGAGGACGATCGCTGTACGATTTACGCGAGCCGCCCGCTCGGCTGTCGCATCTTTCCGTTCGACCCCACCTTTGCGCGCGACGGCAAGCTGCGCCGGCTCAAGTTGATCGACGCCGCCGATTGCCGCTACGAGCTCGACGGCGACAACGATCTGCACGCCATGCGCGATTTGCACGCGCGCCACGAGCTCGAGACGCACGCCTACCAAGACCGCGTCGCGGAGTGGAACCGTGAGCAAAAGAAACGCAAGCGTCGCGGCAACGCTCCCCAAACAGCGCAAGATTTCTTCCGTTTTCTCGGTTTTTGAAGCTAGGATTCGGGCAAAATGCCGGAGAAGAGCTATCTGGTGCTCACAGCGGTCGGACCCGATCGGCCGGGGCTCGTCAACGAAATTGCGCGGGTCGTGCTCGACGCGGGAGCGAACCTCGAGGATAGCCGAATGGCGATCCTGGGCGGCGAGTTCGCGCTCTTGGTGTTGGTGTCCGGCCCGCCACAGGCGACGACGGCGATCGAAGCGCAATCCGCCGCGCTCGGCAATCGCCTCGGCTTGCGCGTTCTCATCAAGTCGACGTCCGCCGAGCGCGCGGTGCGTGATTTTTTGCCTTACCACCTGCGCGTGAGCGGCGTCGATCGCCCCGGCATCGTGCAGCGGGTCGCCGCGGTGCTCGCCAAGCGCGGCGTGAACGTGGCGTCCCTCGAATCGCGGCTCTCGTACGCGCCGCTCAGCGGGACTCCGATGTTCGTACTCGAAGCCGAGCTTCAGATCCCTTCGGCGCTCGCGCTCTCCGAGTTGCGCCGCGAGCTCTCGGCGACCTGCGACGACGAAAACCTCGATTGCGTGCTCGAATCCGGCTGAAGGCCCCGGAGTACGCTGCGGCGGGCACTTTCACCGCGCGCGAAATGGCGCTAAGCATGGGCCGCGATGCGAGGTTTCTTGGCGGCGCTGAGCTTTTCGCTGCTGGCTACCCTGGCCCTGCCAGGCTGCCGCTCGAGCAACGAGTGCTCGGCCGGTGGCTTGTGCGCCTGCTCGGGCGGTCACGAATGCTATCTCGACTGCAATGGCGACGGCTGCAACCAGTCCTGCTCGAGCATGGACAGTTGCGGCACCGTTTGCCAGAGTGGTTGCAGCTCGACCTGCAGCGGGACGAGCGAGTGCTCACAGTACTGCGCAGGCAATTGCAGCATCGCCTGCTCGGGTACGCCGACCTGCGGCATCATTTGCGGCGCCGGTTGCAACATCGATTGCCGCAATGCGGGGACATGCGGCGTGCAAGTCGGTCCTGGCAGCACCGTCAATTGTCAGAGCGTCGGGCAGTGCGTGGTCGAGTGCAGCGGCCAATGCGTCATCACTCATGGCGACGGCCCCATGATCACGTGTGTGGGCGGCGGTGCGGTATTGGACTGCAGCCCGGGTGTCTCGGCCTGCGGGGCGTGCCCAACATGAGAATCGCGCTCGCGCTGGTTGGTTTCTCGTGCACGCTCGTCGGCCTGCCGCTCTGCGCGCACGCGCAGAGCACCATCCGTCAGCCCGGGAATCGACCCCACTACAGTTTCGAGCTCGAACCCGAGCTCGTACTCGGGCCGTTCGAGCCTCCCGGCGCGCAAGCGGGGGACGGCTACGGCGCCGGCGTGCGAGGCACGATTGAAATCGCGCCCGACGGCTTCTTACCCAAGCTCAATGACTCGGTCGGTATCGGTTTCGGCTTCGACTATCTGAGCTACCCGTCGGACCCGCGAGGTGAGTGCACTCAGTTCGTAACGGGCGCGGCGGGCACGCGCGTGTGCACGGCCACCAGCGGCGGCAGCGCGGCCTATCTGTACTTCCCCGTGGTGCTGCAGTGGAACTTTTGGCTCCATCGCAAGTGGTCCGTATTCGGCGAGCCGGGCGTTGCGCTCTACTATCACCGTCAACGGGGTCTGGATTTCTCGCCCTTCGTGATCGAGGCCGGCGGGCGCTATCATTTCTCCGATGCCGTCGCGCTCACGCTGCGTGTCGGCTACCCGATGGTGTCGCTCGGCGTCTCGTTCCTGTTGTAAAAATTGCCACTCGACGTGGACTGTCGTTTCCTAGAGCGCAAACGGCCTTGAGCGGCTGGCGCGCTTTTGCCCGCGGTTTGCGGCGTGTGCTCGTGCGTAGTTCCTGGGGCAGTCGGGCGGCATGGCGCGTGCTTAGGCCCTCACACGATGAACGCCGAAGCGCGCAGACCGCGCTGTGTGTACGCCGCCCTGGCGGTGTTCGCGCTCAGCGGCTGTACGTCGCTCGGACCCATGCCCGCGACCACGGGTATCTCGTATGTGCAAGAGCAGCGCCCCGACATCTCGCTGCAGGGCGGGTTCGTCCCTGGCTACTACTTGAGCACGGCCGTGCAAGACAATCACAAAGCGGCCGCGCTCGGGCAGATCGCCGCGCTGCTCGAACCCGATCATTGGCTTTCGGCGCCGGGCTTGATCGTCGGAGCGCGTCGAGCCGGCGCGAATGAAGCCAAACCGTCGCTCGAGCCGATGATCGGCTACCGCACGAAGCTCGACGCGGACAATCGCTTCAACGCCGGTGCCGTCGGGTTCGGGACGTACGCGCAGGGTTCGAAGAATGGCGCTTCATTCCGCGCGACGCACGGCGGCGTCGAGGGCGGCATCGACGCGCGCTTAACGCGTACGAGCAACTGGCTCGAGCTTCACCTGAACGGCTCGGCATCGTTCACCGCCCTGCGCGCGAGCGGGATCTTTTGCACGGACGCTCAAGGTCAGTATGGCGTCGATTGCGGCACCGGCACGCCGCTCACCAGAGCGGAGGCGAGCGGCATCTATCCGAGCGTCAACGGCGGGCTGGCTCTCGATTTCGCGCGCCACGACCCGATATTTTTTCACGGCGGCAGGCTCGCCGTCGATGCGGGCGCCGGCACGATGCCAGCGGTGATTTCTGGTGCGCAGCACAATGCGAAGCCGTACGCGTCCGGCGGCATCACGCTCACGCTCGCGCTCGGAGACAAGCAATGATGACATTCAATTCCTTGATTGCGTGTTGCGTTTTGGGTCTATCCGTTGCCTGCTGCGGGCCGGGTGGTGGTACCTATTGCCAGTCGGGTCCGCGCTACGGCACGCAGTGCTATTCACGGCAGGATCTAGCGCCGCCCGGCAGCCCGCCCGTGAATCCCGACCCAAACGATCCGCGTCGCTAGCGTCCTATCGGCCACGGATTTTGCATGGGTCGAGAGTGCTTCCAAACTTCGGTTTGAGCATATTGCAGGGTCATGGGCTACACTGCCGGCATGCGCCCCTGCACACCTCGCGTAGGCCGAGGCGTCTCGTGACGCAGGCATTGGTTCCGCACAAGGTTGGCCTCGACGAAACCGGGGTCTGGGCCTTGTTGCGCGAGCTCGCCCAGCGCGCGAGCGCCGGCCACGCCCTCGACGAGCGCACGGGTTTTGGGACTGACTCGAACGGGCGACTCAGTCAGACATCGCTCGAGCGCGCTGCGCTCGTGATCGATCCTGGGGCTGAGCGTTTCTTTTACGGCGGCTCTCGGTTTACGCCCGCGGTGAGTGAGTTGCTCGATTTGTATTTGCCGCTGTGCACCGGTCGCGGCAGCGCGAACCTGGTGCTGGCGCACGTCGGCCAAAGCCTGGACGGCCAGATTGCGACGGCCAACGGCGCGTCCCGTTACGTGACGGGTCCGGAGAACATCTTGCACATGCATCGCCTGCGCGCTCTGTGCGACGCGGTGATTGTCGGCGCAGGGACGGTCGAAGCCGACGATCCGCAGCTCACGACTCGCTTGGTCAGCGGTGCTTGCCCCGTGCGTGTGGTGATCGATCCCGGGTTGCGCATCGCCCGCGACCGTCGGGTATTTCGCGATCGCGCGGCGCCTACGCTGGTGGTCTGTGATCGCGAGCGGGCAGGGCGTGGCCAAGGCCCGGATCTGATCCCCCTCGAGGCAGACGGCGGCGTGCTGCCGGTGCGCCGCGTGATCGACGCGCTAGCGGCGCGCGGGCTCAAGCGTTTGTTCATCGAGGGCGGCGGCGTTACGGTGTCGCACTTTTTGGGCGCGCGCGCGCTGTCGCGCCTACACGTCACGGTCTGTCCGCTGATCATCGGCCAAGGTCGGCCGGGCATCGCGCTGCCCAGCGTGGAGCGTTTGGAGCACGCGTTGCGCCCGAAAACTCGGCGCTTCTTGCTCGGCGAGGACGTACTCTTCGACTGCGCCCTCGAGCTCGCGTAGCTCCGCCTTTGAACTCACACGCGCGCGTAGGCCGCGATCGTGGAACGCGTGAACGAGGCGACAAGGGCGAGCGTGGCGAGCGCGCTCCAGGGCAGGGAAATCGCCCGTGGTACC
>DASYCR010000594.1:0-3682 GCA_036500095.1 Polyangiaceae bacterium | reverse complement strand
TGACGCATGAACATTTGCACGTACCAGGGCAAGCAAACACAGCCGAACAGCAAGGCCAGACCCACCCATTCGGCGCGCGCGAAATCACGAAACCGGCGAGTGGCGCCGAGCGTCGCCATGACGATCACGACCGGCAGCACGAGGCCGGGCGCGCCCTTGGCGAGGGCGGACAGCGCGGTACAGTACCAAGCCGCAAGAAACAGCAAGCGCTGCACGCGCCGTTCGCCGCGGTTGGCGTGCAAGAGCAGGCCGAGCACCACACTCCAGAGGGCGGCCGCGACGCCAGGCTGAAAGGTGCGATTGGCCGGCAGCGCGCCGTGGCAGTCCTCGTTGCCGGGCAGGCCGCAATTTCCGCCGCCGGAGCCCGAAAAGAACTCGTCCAAGTGCCAGCGAAAACCGAAATGCTGCCAATTGAGCTGCAGCGTGACGTTGCGCGTCACGAGATACACGACCTGCGGCAGCACGGTCAGCAGAATGCAGGCGAAGAGCAGGTGAAAGCCCGACAAGCGAAACGCGCGTGAACCCACGCGGATGACGATCGTGTGGGCGCGCTGCTCCGGATCCGTGCGCAACGCGAGGGCAAAGAACGCGAGCGCGGCCGTGAGCGGCGCGACATACGGCATGTCGGTCATGCTCTGGTGCGCGATCAGGTACCAGTACGGCATGGTCGTCAGCGCAAGGCCGGCGAGCAGACCCGCGCGTCGCCCGAACACCCGCGCGACCGCCTTGTACAAGACGTAGGTCGCAAACACGGACATCAGGACCGCGGGCAAGCGCGCGGGCCACTCCGGCTGTGGAAAGCGGCCGAGCGCGGCTGCGCTCAGCATTTGGTCGGGCAGATAGTGCACGCCCGTGAGCGAAAACCCGAGCGCCTGCAGCCAGAAATCGAGCACGGGTTTCGACCAAAACCAGCCGTCCTGCGCCCACCAAAGTGAGATCCAGTCGTCGCGCGCGAGCATCTCGCGGGAGACCTCGCCGTAATGCGTCTCCCACGGATCGCTCAGAGAGTAGCTGCCGAGCAGTGGCACATAGAGCAATAGGTTACACAGCACGAGCCAGAAGCCGTGCCGCGCCTTGAGCGAGCGCTCCGCAGAATCGGTCAACACGCCGAGCGCTTCCGCGACGCGATATAGGGAGATGACGCACCAGATCAGCCCGCCCGTGATCAGGATCGCGGCGCTGGCGATCGGGGCCGGCAGCACTCCGGCCACGGCCAGCCGCAGCGAAGCCACGAGTCCAACCAGCGCCGCCGCGAGCTCGATCAATCGCGGCATAGCCTCGGACAGACTCGTACTCCGCTCGCTCGCGCCGTCGACCTGCGGGTCGTCGAAGCAACCCAAGACGTCGAGCAGCGCAAATGCCGCGACCAGCAACCCCGCAACCCCCAGCGGCACACTGAAGGAAAAATGCCGATCGCTCGCCATCAGCAAGAACACGGGCAACAAGCCGAGCGCCACGAACAGCGTGCTCTTCAGGCGCAGCGAGTTGCCCGGCGGGAGGAGCGGCTCGGGCGCCTCTTCGCTCGGCGCTTTCTCGGCTTGTTCGCCTTCGGACGGCATGCGCGGCGCCGACTCCTAGCAGGAAAACGCCTGGCAAGCGCCCAAGGCCGCCGGCAAGCGCGCGTGCGCCGCCGCTCAGCCCTCGTTAACCACGCGATTTCGCCCGCTTCTCTTGGCGGCGTAGAGCCTGCGGTCCGCGGAGGCCACCAGCGCCTCCGGCGTTTTCTCGTCGCTCTCGCCACACGACGAACAACCGACGCTGACCGTGATCGACAGCGAACCTTGCTCGGCAGCGATGCGCAATGCCTCGATCCGTTGCCGCAAACGCTCGCCAACGGCCGCCGCTCCAGTGAGATCGATGCCGCGCAAAATTAGGGCGAACTCCTCGCCACCGTAGCGAGCGAATACGTCTTCGTTGCGCACGACCCCGGCGATGGTGCGCGCAAGCTCAACCAGCACGAGATCGCCTACCGGATGACCGTACGTGTCGTTCACTTTCTTGAAATGGTCCACGTCAAATAGGATCAGCGAGACGTCGGTGCGGTGACGCCGCGCATAGGATAGCTCCGAGAACAACTGCGTATCGAAATGCTCGCGATTGTTGGCGCCCGTGAGGGCGTCGGTCACGCTCGCGTCGTACAGCTGGCGCAAGAGCGTCTCCTGGCCCTCGTCGGTGATCGTGTAGCGGAACGTGGCCGTGGGACCGAACTGCACGACGTCTCCGTCGCGCAAGGGTTGACGCTCGATGCGCTGTCCTTGCACGAAGGTGCCGTTGGCCGACTCGGTGTCCTCGATCAAGTACACGGGCCCCTCGCATACGATGCGCGCATGGCGTCGGCTGACTCCGTCGTCACCGAGCCACAAGTCGGAGTCCTGACCACGTCCGATGCGAAACGGCTCGGGCGGGAGCGCCGTGATGCGTCCGAGCTCCGCTCCACGCACGCGCACGAGCAGGTGTCTGTCTTTTGCTTGCTGTTTGCGCGGACTGCGTAGCTCGGCGAGGTTGACGATCGCCGTCCTCTCTTCGAGATCCTCGGAGCTATACGGCGCTGGGTCTTTGTCCTCGGGCAAGCTTCCCTCAACACATAAGCGTAGCAGATCCCGCTCCTCTTCCGCGCTTTTTGACCGAGCAAATTCTCGGTTTTTTTTGGACGCTTCGATAGGCTCGTCCGACCCGCTTCATCCAGCCCCTCCTCCACTACTACGCCCCACCACCCCCAGTCGCGGGATGTGGTCGCAGGATGTGAGCGCCGGGCATACTCGATATTCGGCACGGGACCTGCCGGTGCGGGAACTTTGGGCGGAGCGTGCTGTCGACTCCTGTGACACCGAACGACGCCCTGCTTCGACGACTGATTCGCCGAGCAGTTGCCGCACCTTCGCGGCTATCCCGAGTCGCTTCGCGTGCCGCAGGAGGTTTTTGCGTCATGGCATTCGTCCATCAAGAGTCCATCTTTCGTAACCCCGCCCCCCCACTCCGTTTCGCCGCGGCTGCACGCGCACTGGCGACCCCGTCGAGCGAATCGCAATACGTCCTACTCAAGAGCGCCGAGCTCGCGCCGGGAGAGTTCGAGCGTTCGCACGTCGACGCGCTCGAGATCATCGCGCTCTGGGGCTCCACGGTACTGTTCGCAACTCACCTCACACCGGCTCGCAGCTTCACGATCGGCGAGCCGACGCCGGAGGCCGCCTGCGATTTCACGGTACCCGCCGAGCGACTCGGCCAAGCGACGCTGCGCTTGATCGAGGTGCGCGACGGAATCGCTCACATCAACGTGCCGAGCCACGCAAAGGTCAGCGTCAAGCAGGGAGCGAATGCAGACTTTGCCGCCGTCGATGCCAGCTCGATCGCACTCTTGCCGGGCACGAGCGCCGAGGTCTCATTCGGCGATCTGATGGTGCGCGTCGGCAATGTCAGCGCGGGAGCCACGACGCCCCGCGCCGATCTGGGGGGCGATCGCTCGGTGCTGGCGGCATTCGGCGTGAGCTTCGCGGCGGTGTCGGCGCTCGTCGCGAGCTTCGCGATGTTCATGCCAGCCTTCGGCTTGACCGACGAGGAAGATCTCGATCGGGATCGTTTGGTCATGATGCGCGACTATTTGAGCGCGCAAGCCGAACGAGAGCGCGAGAATCAGCCAGAAGACAGTAACCCCGGTCAACCGAGCCGCGAGAACGGCGCTCCC
>DASYCR010000593.1:0-3285 GCA_036500095.1 Polyangiaceae bacterium | reverse complement strand
GGCACAGACGCTGGCCGTATCGAGCTTGAGTTCGGCGACGATGCCCGCAACGCCAGCAGGGTGAACGAAGTACGGCTCGCCGCTCTTGCGCGTCTGCTCGCGATGCGCCCATTCCGAATAGGCGTAGGCACGCCGAATCAGGTCGAGGTCGGCCGAAGGGTGGTAGCTCTGCACCCGTGAGACGAGAGAGTCGAGGGCCAGCACTTGTTTTTTGCTCGGTGAGCGGATGGCACCGCCCTTAACCAAGGTAACACCGCCTACCGAACACCGCAAAAGATGCGGATATCACAAGCAAATCGCGGAGATGGCGGAAGCACGAAAATGGCGGGGAATCGCGCGATGGGCGGCCGGCGCCGGAGCCCGCCGTGATTTGACGGCCTGGACGCTACCCGTCTACTCGGCGGCTTGAGCGACGCGAGCCGCGAGCCAACCAGCCAAATCCGACAACGCGCGCTCGGCCATCGCCTCGTATTTCTCGCGCTTTTTTAGGCGAGCTCCCGCCCAGGGCTCCACGTGCGAGAAGGTGATGTTGGAGGGTTGGTAGTCCTCCGGATGGCGGCCGAGGTGCGCCAGTAGACCCCCGAGTGCCGTGGTGGCCGGCGGCAAGAGGGGTTCGCGACCCGCCAGGCGATCCGCCACGAACTGCGCGACCAGCAGACCGCCCGCGGCGGCCTCGACGTAGCCCTCCGTACCGGCGATCTGCCCGGCGAAATACAGACCCGGGGAGTCGTTGAGCTGCATGGTCGAGTCGAGCAGCGTCGGCGCGTTGAGGAAGGTGTTGCGGTGCACGCCGCCGTGGCGAAAAAACTCCGCCTGCTCGAGGCCGGGGATCATGCGGAACACGCGCTCCTGCTCGCCGTACGCCATCTTGGTTTGGAAGCCGACGAGGTTGTAGGCAGTGCCGGCCTCGTCTTCTTTGCGCAGCTGTACGACCGCGAACGGCCAGCGCCCGGTGCGCGGATCGGTGAGACCGACCGGCTTCATCGGACCGAAGGCGAGCGTTTTGTCGCCGCGCTCCGCCATCACCTCGATCGGCAGGCAGCCTTCGAAGTACCGCACTTGCTCGAATGATTTCGGCTCGACCTTGCGCGCGGCTTTTACCTCGTTCACGAACGCGAAGTATTGCTGCTCGTTGAGCGGGCAATTCACGTACGCGCTGCGATCCTCCTCACTTTCGCCCTTTTCCCAGCGCGACGCGATGAACACCTTGTCCCAATCAATCGACTCGGCGCTCACGATCGGACTGATCGCGTCGTAGTAGGCGAGCGCTTGTGCGCCGACGAGCCGCGTGATATCCGCGGCGAGCGCGTCACCCGTGAGCGGGCCGGTCGCGACGATCAGTGGGCGCTCCGCCGGTAACTGCTCGACCACGCCGTCCACGATTTCAATCAGCGGCTGTGCGCGAAGCCGCTCGGTGACGAGCGCCGAGAAGCGCTCGCGATCGACGGCGAGCGCGCCACCCGCGGGCACGCGCGTCTCGTCCGCGGCGGCGATCACGAACGAGCCCGACCGGCGCATTTCCTCCTTGAGCAAACCGACCGCGTTCGACATGGCCGCGCCGCGAAAGGAGTTCGAGCACACGAGCTCGCAGTATTGGTCACTGACCTGCGCCGGCGTGCGCGCGACGGGCTTCTGCTCGAGCAACCGCACGCGCGCACCGCGGGCGGCGAGCTGCAGAGCCGCTTCGGAGCCGGCCAGGCCCGCACCGATCAAGGTGACGCGCGCACCAGTACTCAAGACGAACCTCTCCGGTCAGGGCGAAACGGACGGACTCGCTGGGCGCTTGGCAGCGCGCGGCTCGGCAGGCTCCTCGGCGGCGGGGGCCGTGCCGCTCGCGCCGTTACCCGCCGTGAGCTCGCCGTCTTCGAGCGGGCGTGAGTAGCCGCACTGCTTGCCCTTCTCCGCGCCACACAGAAGCTTCGGCGTCTTGCCGCCGGCGATCACGAGGAACGGATGGCCACAGCCGGGGCATGGCTCGTTGATGGGCTTCGCCCAGCTCTTGAAGTCGCACTTGGGGTAGTTGGCGCAGCCGTAAAACGGGCGCGAGCCCTTCTTCTTCGAGCGGATCTCGATGATGTCGCCCGCGCACTTGGGGCACGGCACGCCGAGCGGGATGGGCTTCGCGTTCTTGCACTCCGGGTAGCCGCTGCACGACAGGAACTCACCGTAGCGACCGGACTTGATCACCATCGGCTTTTGGCACTTGTCGCACTTGTAGTCCGTCATGCGGACTTCCGCGGGGCGCCCGCCGTCCTTCGACAGATCGCGCGTGAATTTGCACTTCGGGTACGTCTCGCAGCTGAGGAAAAAGCCGTTCTTGCCCCAGCGCTTGAGCAGGGCCGAGCCGCAGTCGTCGCACTTGAACTCGGTCGGCTCGGGTTCGGGAGCCCAGCGCTTGTTCTTCTTGGCGCGATCGAGCACCTCGCGAAAGCGACCGTAGAAGCGGCTCAGCAGCTTGACGCGATCGAGCCGACCCGCCTCGACCTCGTCGAGGTCTTCTTCCATTTTGGCGGTGAAGCTCGGGTCCATGAAGTCGAGCTCGGTGCCGACCAAGCCGTCGATCACCATTTTACCGAGATCGCTCGCCTTCATCTGACCACCGGGCAGGCGCTCCACGTAGTCGCGCGCTTGCACCTTGCTGATGATCTCCGCGTACGTGCTCGGCCGACCGATGCCGCGCTTTTCGAGCTCACGCACGAGCGAGCCTTCGTTGTAGCGCGGCGGGGGCTGCGTGAACTTCTGCTCCGTGCTCACGCCGGGGGGCGTGATGAGGCTGAGCGCCTCCCCTTCAGCGAGCTCGGGCAGCAAGCCGTCGTCGTCGTCCGCGGGCCGCGCCGCGCCGTTCTGGGGCGCGGCGCCTTCGGCGGCTTGCGCGTCCTCTTCACCGGCGAACTCCTTGGGCGCGTCTTCGCCGTCTTCGCTCTTACGCGACTCGTATTGCGCGAGCCAGCCGGAGAATTTGAGCACCTTGCCGCTCGCGCGCAGCGTGAGGTTCTTGTGCGCGGGTTTGCTGCGCGTCGGCAGCATCTCGATGTCCACACCGGTTTGGTCGTACACCGCGGGCGTCATCTGCGAAGCGATGAAGCGATCCCAGATCAGCTTGTACAGCTTGAACTGCTCGTCGCTCAAATGTTTGCGCACGGATTCGGGCGGGTACTCGAGCGAGGCCGGGCGGATCGCCTCGTGCGCCTCCTGCGCGTCTTTGCGCGATTTATAGACGTTGGCCTTGGCGGGCACATGGCGCTCGCCGAACTCGCTCTTGATGTGCTCGCGCAGCTCGATGAT
>DASYCR010000592.1:0-2697 GCA_036500095.1 Polyangiaceae bacterium | reverse complement strand
GGCGACGAGCCAATCTGGAAAATCGCCGCACGCGCGGTTGGCCCGTCGATTGCTAGCTGGCACACGAATGTCTCAGCGCTTCAGAGATCGACGACAGGCCGGTCGCATCTTGGCCCAGCGACTCACGCGTTACGCTCGGCGCGACGACGTGTTCGTCCTGGCGTTGCCGCGCGGCGGCGTCTCGGTGGGGTTCGAGGTCGCGCGCGCCCTCGAAGCGCCGCTCGATGTGTATATGGTTCGCAAGCTGAGCGTGCCCGGATACGGTGAGCTGGCGATGGGGGCGGTCGCCCCGGGCGGAGTGCGACTGATCAATTGGGAAAGCGTGCGGCGTTTCGGCATCGGTCGCGAGGCCCTGAGCGCCGTGATCCTTCGGGAGGAGACCGAGCTCGCGCACCGTGAGCAGCTGTACCGCCACAATGCTCCGCGCTTGCTCGTGACCGATTGCACCGTCTTGTTGGTCGACGACGGTATCGCCACCGGGGCGACGATGCGCGTGGTGATCAGCGCGCTGCGCCAGCAACAGCCGGCGCGCATCGTGGTCGCGGTGCCCATTGCGGCGCGTTCTACCTGCGAATCGCTGGCGTGCGTGGCAGACGAGATCGTGTGCGCCGCGACGCCGGAAGAGTTTCACGCGGTCGGCGCTTGGTACCAGGACTTCGCGCAGCCCAAGGACGAGGAAGTGCGCGTCCTGCTCCAGTCGATCGCGCGTGAGCAGGAGCGTCGCGACAGCGGCATGCCGGCTGCGTACGGGCACTCCTAGCCGACGCGGGCGCTGCGAAACTCGTCAGGGCTCGGCGCGGCAAGTGCTGAGCTTGTCTGCGGGTGGCGGTTCGCAGCGCTGGGCCGCGCGATCCAGGCGCGCGTTTTCTCGGGCGAGCCAGCCGTCGCCGACCAGGGGCGAGACTCCGACGTGCTCGCTGTCGAACTCCAGCCCGGCCGCGATCAGCTCGAGAGCGCGCAGCCGGAGCAGGAGTGCGCCTTGGAAGCCCTGCGGGGTGCTTTCGAGTCGACCGCGCGAAACCAGTGGGCCACCCGACACACGCTCGAGGCGAAAATCCGTCAGACGGCAGCGGCGCGTCACGGAGCCGGCTATTTCGACGTCCCGCAGCGGGAACAACGGTTCGACCCAAGCGGGCAAGGAGCCGTGTGAAGCGAGCACGGCCAGCGCCGGCGAGGCGTCTCGCAGCCGAGCGCTGTAACCTGCCGCAAAGTCCAAGTTGTCCCGCGCGCCGCCGTTGAGCGCGTCGAGGCGCACGTTGCCCCACCAGTTTTCAACGCGCTCCTTTCCCGCGGCTAGGCTGGCGTTGAAAATGCGCAGCTCGGCCGCGCCGCGCGCCGTGTGTGCTGCGAGGTCCACGCCGGCGAGCGCAATGCGAGCATCCAGATCGGCGCCGAGCGAGCTCGAGCCGATCCGGCCACGCGCGTGCGTCGCGGCCATGTCGATGTCCATGCTCAGCCGATCTTGCGCGAGGTTGGCGCTGTAACCGAGCGTCAGGACGGGCGCTCGCGCTTCCCAACCGACGCCTTCGCCCGTGCCGCTCGTGATGTGCGCGCCGCGCAGCGCGACGCTGCCGACGGCGTTGCCGCGCCCCGTGAGCGTACCGCGTTCTAGGCGCGTCGAGGCGACCAGATCGCCGCGCGCGACGAAATCACCCCAGCTAAGCTGGCTGTTTGCGGCTTCGCTCTTCACGACGAGCGCGGGGCCTGACCGGGCGTCGAGCTCGGCCGTCAGGGCGACTCGGCTCGCTCCCGCCGAGAGCCAGGTGCAATGCGCGTCGCCAGATCCGCTGTCCGCCGCGAGCGTCGGCGTGACGAGGGTCGCGCGCAGCAGCCCGCGCGAGCGCGCCAAGTCGAGCTTTACGAGCTCTGCTCGCAGCGTGGGCTGCGCGCGCACGGTTATTTTTCCAAACGAGCCGACGAGCTCGGCGAACTCAGCGTGGAGCGCACCGTCGAGCGCGCCGCGCTCGTTCCTCGTCACGTCCACCGTGAACGGCACGCGCTTGGTCCTCACCATCAGCGATGATTGGTCGAAGGATGCGCGGGGGGCGTCGAGGACCCCCGTCGCAACCAGGCGAAGACGGTCTTCGCTCGGCGTCTGACTCAGCGAGCCCCGCGCGCGGAGGGCGCTGCGAAGGCTCGCGCGCGGCGCGCGGAAGAACACGCGCGGCGCCTCGAGCGACCAGTCCGCCTCGCGTTGTCCCGGCGTGGTCGTCACGCGGGCAACCAGCTTCGCGCCGGGTGCTCGGAGCCGCGCGGCAGTGCCTCGTCGAGCGAGCAGGGCGTCGTCACCGAGCTCGAGCTCGAGCTCGGCCGTCGAGTTGCTCGAGTCCAGGTAGCGACCCGTTGCACGAAGCGTCATCTTGCCGGACACCTCGAGCCGCGCGGCGCGCAGCAGGTCGTCGAACCAGCGGGCGTCGGGCAGCTCCACTGCGGCGTGCTCCAAGCGCAGCTCGCGAAATTGGAAGCTGCGCGTGACATCCAGGTTGTCGGCGTCGAGCGCGAGCTCGGCGCTGAGGATCTCGGGCGCCGGACCGCTCGCCAGTCGGCGATTGAAATGGCCGCCTTCAATCGCCAGAGAGACCCGCGACGTGCCGTCCGGGAGCGCGCGCGCGCTCAGCTGCACCTGCTGTGCCCTCAGCTCTGGATCGCGCGTGTACAAGCTCAGGTCGCGCTCGGTCAATGCTACGGAGCTCCCCG
>DASYCR010000591.1:0-5475 GCA_036500095.1 Polyangiaceae bacterium | reverse complement strand
GGCCGAAATCGGCTGCGCATCACGACGTGCACGGGGTGCCGCGCCGCCTGTGCCTCGCGCCGCCGATGCGACACGAACCGCCGCCCTTCGGCCGGCTTCCGGCCCGCACCCTCGCGAAAGCCGCCACGCCGCTCAGCGCCCGCGCGAAATCGCAACTCGAGCTGTGCCCGCCGATTGTGCCGCTGAGTGCGCGGTTTTTTCACGCGCATTTCCGCTCCGAAGATCGAACCATGGACGAATGGACTCTAGCACGAAGCTTTTGATTGGGGCACTAATTATCGTCAGTGCTGGCCGCGCTGCCCGCGTCGCGGCGTGCTCGGCTCTCCGCGCCCTGCGCGCGCCGCCGCCCGAGTGTCGTTCTCGGCGCTCCGGGCCATCGCGTGGCGTGCTCGAGTGTTTTTCGCACGCGTTTCTGCTCCGAAGATCGACGAAGTTTCGCCCATGGACGCGCTTTTGATTGGGGCACTAATCATCGCCAGTGCCGGTCACGCTGCCCGCGTCGCGACGTGCTCGGCGCTCCGGGCCTGCGCCGCGGGAGGGCCGTCTCGCGGTGTGGCGTCTAAGCCGTGTTCGACAGTGCCGAAGGGCGACACATGCCGAACGGCAAGCCGGGCGCACTGTTCCATTCAGCCCCGCGCTGAGAGCGCTCCAGAGCGCGTTCAATTTTCTGCTCGCGGGCTTGCGGAAACGGACTTTCGCTGGTTCGTACGCGGCATTTGGGCGCCGGAGCGGGGGGAGTTGCTGGTGCAACCGGTTCCGGAGCGCTACCCAAGGGCGTGCTCGACGGAAAAGACATGCCCGATCGAAATGGTGAGTATCCCTGGTTTCGTGCGGCGTCGTTCGTGCTCGGGTTGTCGGCGCTCGGGGTGCTCGGCGCCTGCTCCGCGAACTCGGCTCAGTCTCAGTCCGAAGTCCGACCGCAACCGGGCGGCGGCGGCGGTGGCAGCGGCGCTTCGAGTTCCGCGATCTCCGTGGTTGCTGCGGGCAGTGCTGGTTCGCTCGACTTGGGTCTTTCGAGCGGTGGCTCCTCGGGCGACGGCGGCAGCGGCGGTGCCGTCGCTGACGTGTGGCCCTCGCCGACGTGCAAGGGTCCGCCGATCACAGCCGACACCGGAGAGTACTGCCAAGGTCCCGCCTACGATCCGACCGAGCTCAGCACCACGACGGACGAGAACGATTCGGGTTGCGGCTCGACGCTGTGGGGCATCGCTCGCGACTTCGTTGGCTATAACCAAGTCGCGACGAATCCGCCCGGAATGCCGCATCCCGACTTCGGTAGTCACTACTGTTGCGGCAGCCCGCTCGGCACCGTGCTCGCGACTTTGGGTAGCGACCAAAAGCCCGTCTACAATCCCGCAAACGTCGCGGGCGACTATACCATGAGCGGCGTTGGGCTCACTGGGCCGGACGCTTTTGCGCAATGGTACAACGCGGCGCCAAGCTTCAATCTGGCGTACCTGGTCGGGTTTCACTTGGTGCCGGCGGCGGACGGCATGTCCCGTGTTTTCGCGTCGTCCGAGTATTTCCCGGTCGATGGTGAAGGCTTCGGCAATCTCGGTGACTACGGGGACGACGGCAAGAGTCACAACTTCGGCTTCACCACCGAGCTGCACACCAAGTTCAAGTACCAAGGCGGCGAAGTCTTCTCGTTCGAAGGCGACGACGATCTGTGGGTCTTCGTCGACAATAAATTGGCCATCGATCTCGGCGGGATTCACGTCGCGATGCCGGGCAGCGTGATGCTCGATGCGCTCGGCCTCACCAAAGGCCAAGTGTACGCGCTCGATCTCTTCAATGCGGAGCGGCACCCGGCCGGCTCTCACTTCAAGATCACGACTTCGCTCGCCTTCGTCGATTGCGGCGTCTCGCTCGTCGTGAAGTGACGGGCAGCCGCACGCGTGGCCTTGCGTCGGTGCAGGACTGGCGCGCGCGAGCTGCTTCGAGGCGACCCAGCTAGAGAGATCTGCGCGTTCCTCAACTCTCGTCTCAGCGCGTGGTCGCGCTCGACGAGGCCGGGGCTCGCCTGCCCGGAAATAAAACAAAGCACCAGATTCGCGTGGCTGATCACGGTTCTCGAGGGCAGGGCGGCCACGTTAGAGCTGACCGAACAGGCGCCCGTCGCGTCGCATGACGCGCTGACGGCCAAGCGCAAACGAAACGCGCAGCGCCACAAACTCCAAACCAGAGGCAGGGCTTATAAAAAAACGGATCAACGCCAGCCCGACGAATCACGCGCTCGCGCGTTTGTCGAGCATGCGCGAGAGGCGCGTTACGGCGCTCGCAAGATTGTGCGCGATCGGGGCGGTTTCGGGCAGGTCCCAGCTCGACCAGGTGGCAATCAGCAAGCGCTCGTTCGCGGTGTCCGGCGAAGGGAGCGTGCGCAACGCCAGCAGGGAGTCGTTGGTTTCACGCCAAGAGAGCAGCACGTCGCGCGGCGGTGTGTGGGAGAGCACGGAGCCGGAGAGCGCGCTGCCCCAGGCCAAATCGAGCGCGACTTCGCTGCCCACGTCGCCCACGCCGGTGCCGCTGCCGGGACGAGTGAGCCAACCGCTCTGCGCGGCCGAGAGCGTGAAGAAGGCGTGCGCGTCTTCGAAGCTGGCTTTGGCGCGCGAGACGGCCCAATGCACTTGGCGCGTGCGGCCATCGTGATTTTCGAGGTAGTGCGCGAGCGTCGCGAGCGAGAGCCGCCACGAGGACAGCGTGCCGTCGCGTTCGTCGTCGTCGAAGTCGGCGCTGTGCGTGAGCGCGACACGGCCTTCGCTCACCTCGAGCTCGAGCCGCGAGTCGTCCGCAGATAGTATGACCAAGCGGCCCGGTTCGACGCGTTCGACCTCGAGTTCGACCGCCACGCCGAGCGTCGGCCAACCCAGGATCAGCTCGGCGCCGCGCCTGAGCTCGCCTTCGACTTCGTCCGCTTGCCACGCGCGGAGCCCGGCCGCGCTGGAGCACGCCCGCCAAATGCGCTCCTTCGGGGCCTGAATCGTTTGTTCGACGCTGACGTGACGCACGGTAGTTGCTGCTCGCTCGCTGAATTGTGACCCATTCTTTAGCGGGCCAGACACTCGCGTGTGTAGGCGTAACCAGTGCCACGAACAAGCGCGCGGAAGGAAGGACGAATTTTGCACTGGCTCTGCGCTGGTCCCGCGAGCTGGCGCGCGGGCGGCGGGCACCGTACGCTAGCGAGCTTGATGGCGTTCAGCGTTCGGGCTCGGGTTTTGAGGGCTGGGGCTTGCTTGCTTGCGGCGGGCGCGGTCGTTTCGTGCGCATCGCCCGATCCGGGCGCAAGCGTTACGAACACGCGAGAAGCAATCAGCGGCGGCACGCCGGACAGCGCCGATACGAACGTGTTTAGTGTCGCGGCGCAACTCGGTCCAGACGAGTTCGGGCTGTGTTCGGCCTCGTTGATCGCGCCGAATCTGTTGCTCACCGCGCGTCACTGTGTTTCGACGATCATAAACGAGCAAGGCACCTGCAGTCAGACGACGGTCAGCCCGCCGCTGCCGATCGAAAACTTCGTTGCGACGAACATCGAATCGCTCAATGGTCCGGTGAACACGGTGTTTCTGGTCAGCTCGATCTCCGTGCCGTCGCAGAGCCCGCTTTTGTGCGGCTTCGATCTAGCGTTGATCACGCTGTCCATGAACGTGCCCGCGAGCGTCGCGACGCCGCTTGTCCCGCGCATCGATCGCGCCGTGACGCGTGGAGAGGTGTACCGCGCCGTCGGTTACGGCCAAGTGATGCCGGGAGATGCAGGGCTCGCCGGCGATCGCATGGGTCGCACCTCGCTAGTCGTCGAGTGCGTGCCCGGAGGAACCTGCGGCGGCGGCGTCGAGGCGACCGAGTTCGTGGGCCAAACTGGTATTTGCGAGGGTGACTCGGGCGGCCCGGCGCTGGACGCCGATGGTAAGGTCGTGGGCGTAGTTTCGCGCGGCGCGCCGAATTGCACCGCCCCGATTTACGGCTCGGTCGCGTCTTGGAAAGATTGGCTGGTGGGTGTCGCGGCGCAGGCCGCGCAAGAAGGCGGTTACACCCCGCCGTCCTGGGTCACCAGTGGCTCGAGCGAGTCGGAGGCAGGCGTGATCGGCGGCAGCGGCGCGGGTGCTTTCGGCGTACAAGGCGATCGCTGCGGCGCGCCGCAAGACTGCAAGACCGGCTTCGGCTGCTTTTCGCCGGACGGCACAGCGAGCAAAGGTTACTGCGCCGCCTTCTGCAGCGCGGACGACCAATGCACGGCGGGCACGCACTGCCAATCCGGCATCGGCGTGTGCGTCAATGCGAGCTCGGGTTCAGCATCGTCGTCATGCGCGCTCGGCTCACCGGGACGAACTCAGAACGGCGCCGCGGCGCTGTTCGGCTTCATCGCCCTCGGGCTCTGCGGTTTGCGCCGCTCGCGCAGGTCGCGCCCGCTCAGGGCACGCTGAGTTCCCCGGTTGGGGAGCTTCGCTTTCCGTGATCTCGGGTTCCTGAAGGGGGTGGAGCGGAGGGGGATCGAACCCCTGACCTCTGCATTGCGAACGCAGCGCTCTCCCAGCTGAGCTACCGCCCCAGCAGGGACGCGGAAAGTAGCCGCGCCGCGATTCCTGTCAACCCGAAATCGGCGAAGCGCCCGCGATTGGCGAACGAATTCAAGCGAAAACTCGCGCGATCGCGCGAGACCGAAATGCCCGCGCCCTGCTCGCGCCGGCGCTTCGTGTTCGACCTTGCGAACTAGCGCACGATTGCTCGCGCGAGCCATTTCTGGCTGTTGACCCCGAGCGGTCGGTGGTTATGTTGCCCTCGTTCGCGGCCACGGGGCGTTCTCGCCCGCCACGGACGACGGTTTAGCGACGGTCTCCGCAGGAGGTGGCCTCGCAGTAGCAATGAGCTCTCGGACGAACGAGGGCGGTTTGAGGAGAACCAGCATCATGGGCAAGATCATCGGCATCGACCTCGGAACGACCAACAGCGTCGTGGCCGTGATGGAAGGCAAAGAGGCCAAAGTCATCGTCAACGAAGAAGGCGCGCGGTTGACGCCTTCCGTGGTCGCCTGGGACGACAAGGGAGAAATCCTCGTCGGTACGATCGCCAAGCGTCAGGCCGTGACGAATCCTGAGAACACGGTCTACTCGGCCAAGCGCTTCATCGGTCGCACCTTCGAAGAAGGTGAGAAGGATGCCAAGCGCATGCCGTTCAAGCTCGTCAAGGGCGGCAACGGCGGAGCCTGGATCGAAGTGCGCGGCAAGCAAATGGCGCCGCCCGAAGTTTCGGCGAAGGTGCTGCAGAAGCTGAAGAAGGCGGCGGAGGATTACCTCGGCGAAAAAGTGACCGAAGCGGTCATCACGGTGCCCGCGTACTTCAACGACGCGCAACGCCAGGCCACCAAAGACGCCGGCAAGATCGCGGGCCTCGAAGTGCGCCGCATCATCAACGAACCGACGGCGGCGGCGCTCGCCTACGGCCTGGACAAGAAAAACAACGAAATCATCGCGGTGTACG
>DASYCR010000590.1:0-2497 GCA_036500095.1 Polyangiaceae bacterium | reverse complement strand
GTCGGCGGCGGCGGCGCGCTCGGCGGCGGCGTTTTGTGCGGCTTCGGCGCGAGCGTCGTCTTCGCCGGCAAACTCCTTGGGGGCTTCCTCGCCCTTATGCGCTTCGTATTGCGCGAGCCAGCCCGAGAACTTCAGCACTTTGCCGCTGGAGCGCAGCATCAGCGACTTATGGGCGGCGCTCTTGCGAGCCGGCACGGCCTCGATATCGACGCCGGTTTGATCGTAAATCGCTTGCGACATCTGCGATGCGACGAAGCGATCCCAGATCAGCTTGTACAGCTTGAACTGCTCGTCGCTCAAATGCTTGCGCACGGATTCGGGCGGGTGCTCGAGCGAGGTCGGGCGGATCGCCTCGTGCGCCTCTTGCGCGTCCTTGCGCGATTTATAGACGTTGGGCTTGGCGGGCACATGGCGCTCGCCGAACTCGCTCTTGATGTGCTCGCGCAGCTCGATGATCGCGTCGGGGCTGATGCGCACAGAGTCCGTGCGCATGTAGGTGATGAGACCGACGAGCCCGCCGTCTTTCTTGAGGTCGATACCCTCGTACAAACGCTGGGCAACGCTCATCGTGCGCTTGGTGGTGAAGCGCAGGTAGCTCGTCGCGTCTTGCTGAAGCTTGCTGGTCGTGTAGGGCGCCGGCGCGTTGCGGCGCTGCTCGCGCTGCGTGACGGTCTTGACCGTATATTTGCCGGTCTCGAGATCCGCGCGCAGGGCCGCGGCTTGCTCGCCGTTTTTGACTTCGATCTTTTCGCCGTCCGCCTTGGACAGGCGCGCCAGAAACGCTGTTTTGGCTTTGCCGCGCAGCGAGACCCCGACGTTCCAGTATTCGTCGGGCACGAACGCTTCGATCTCCCGCTCACGTTCGACGATCAAACGGAGCGCGACGGACTGCACGCGCCCGGCGCTGAGCCCGAACGCCAGCTTCGACCACACGAGCGCCGACACGTCATAACCGACGATACGATCGAGCACGCGCCGGCAGCGCTGGGCGCTGTACAGGTTCTTATCGAGGTCGCGCGGGGAATCGATCCCGCGCTGCACGCCCTTTTTCGTGATTTCCTCGAACTCGACGCGGCGCACCTCGAGCTTCGGCCGCGAGAGCTCCTCGAAGATGTGCCACGCGATCGCTTCGCCCTCGCGATCGGGGTCGGTTGCGAGCAGGAGCACGTCGGCCTTCTTGCTCTCGGTCTTGAGCTCGGAAAGCACCTTGGCCTTGCTCTCGATGACTTCGTACGTCTCACGGAAGTCGTGCTCGACGTCGATACCCATCTTCTTGGGCAGGTCTTTGACGTGGCCCTTACTCGCGACCACCTCATAGCCTTTGCCCAAGTACTTCTTGATGGTCTTGGCTTTGGCTGGTGATTCGACGATTACGAGGGTCTTCGTCATGGCCGCTCTCGACTCCCTTTCCGCACCCTGAATGCGATCGCTTTAACGGTTGCGCAAGCGTGCCCTGCCGAACATATGGCACAAACTTGAATTATATTAATTACTTAGAAAATTCTATCCGACCCGCTGGGTCGGCTACTAAGACCCCTTCGAGGCGTAACGTCAAGATCAGTTGAGCGACCTGAGGCACCGGCAGACCCGTCCGAGCCACTATTTCGTCGCTCAATGACGCGCCGCGTCTGACCGCCTCGAGCAGCGCATCGCGCGCCGAATGTGGCCGCAATGTTTCAGGAAACCCGAGGCTCTGTTGGCCGCTCTCCGACGACTCGACGGCGGCACCAACCGAAAGTGGATGCAGGCGTTGGTCGTCCAGCACTTTAAGCACGTCCCGGACGCCCGCCAGGGGTCGGGCGCCGAGTTTGAGCTCCGCGACGCAGCCCTGACCCTTGCCGTGCCAAGGCGGATAGGGAACCACGAACAGGGGGCGCCCGAGCCGCCGCGCGTTGGCCGCCGCGTTGCGCGCGCCGCTGCGAACCGGCGCCTCGATCACCACGACCACGTGCGCGAGCGCCACCAGGCACGCGTTGCGCTGGAAAAAGATACCGCGCGTGGCCGGCGTGTGGTGCTCGACCAGCGACAGGTACGCGCCCCCGCAGGCGACCACGTTCGCGAACAACTCCCGATTCTCTTCGGGAAACGGATGCTCGAACCCCGCGGGCGCCATCACGACGGTGACGCCATTGGCGGCGAGCGTGCCGCGATGAGCCGCGGTGTCGATGCCTTCCGCGCCGCCGGAGATGACGGAAACTCCGGCTTGCACGAGCTCTCGGCTGAGGCTCTCCGTATAAGCGACGGCCTGCTCACTCGGGTAGCGTGTGCCCACGAGCGCGACGAGCGGTCCACGAGGAAACTCCCCACGCGCAAAGAGCGCAGCGGGTGGCGTGTCGAGATCGGCGAGCCGCGCGGGCAACGCGGTCCCTTCCAGTCGGCGCTCGTCGGGCGGATTCATGGCGAGCCCTCATCGGACGCGCGCTGCCCGAGTTGCGCCAAGAGCGGAACAGCTGGGCTCCAGGCCAGATGCTCGACGGTTTTTTGGACCCGGCTGTGG
>DASYCR010000589.1:0-2046 GCA_036500095.1 Polyangiaceae bacterium | reverse complement strand
TTTCATGACCGAGCACGCTGAAATCTTCGAACGAGATCTGCCCGCCCGGTGTGATCAGCGGGCGCGCGAGCATCATCACGATGGCCAGCAAGATCACGACGACCACGTCCGAAAACATGATGAAAGCTAGGGAAAATGTGGCAAGCGGCCCTTTGGCTCGAGTCTGCGCCAAAATGCCGAGACACGCCGACGGGCTGCGGCTCACCGCAAGCACACCCCAGAGCAAGGCCACGCCGAACAGCGCTTTCAGCGGCAGCTCGGAGGTAAACGGTAAGAAGCGCGAGATGGCCATGAACACGCCCGCCATGCAGACGAGCACCGTCGTGCTTTGAATCGCAGTCGCCCAGGCCAGGCTGCGCGCGACGGAGCGCACGGTCGAAAGCCGCAGTTCGGCGCCACCGGCAAGCGCGATCAAGGACAGCGCGAGGGTGTTCACCGGCGACAGCGCGTCGACCGTGTGATCGTCAACCAAGCGCAGCACGTGCGGTCCGCCGACGATGCCCGCGAGCAAATAGCCGGAGAGGTGCGGCAAGCCGATGGGCTCGAGCAATTCGCTCATTAGGGTGCCGGCGAGCAGCAAGAAGCCGATCGACGCAACCGTGCCGAGGTGAGATTCGAGCTCGGGCGTGACGCGCGTCACGCCGTACAAGAGCCCGAACGTGACGACCAGCGAGAGCGCCTGAATGGCGCGCGTGGACACGGTCTTTTTTGCGCCGCCGTGCCCGCTCATACGCGACCTTCGAGGCTCGAAGCGTCCGGGCGCGGCGACGGCGGGGGCGGTTCTTCGGGCTGGATTTCACCGGTCAACGTGAGCGCGCGGCGCAGCGCGGCGGGGCCGAGCCATTCCCCGATCAGCACGCCGAGCGCGGCGAGTAGCAGCACTGCGTCGCTCACGGCACCGGGGTGACGCACCACGAATGCGAGCGCGATGGCCAAGCCGAGCGCGCCGGCCGAGAGCATGCCCACGCCGAACTCGAGCCCGACGCCGCGCGCGGAGGGGCCGATCGAAACCACCGCGCCGCACAACAAACGCGCGAGCACTTTCACGCCCAAGGCACCCGCTACCAAAAACCAGAGCATGGCCGGGAGCTTGACGTTGACGTAGGCGCCGGCGAGCAGAATCACCGGCAAGAGCACGGGCTTCTCCGTCGGGGTGACCATGGCTTTGATGTCGAGCCGGTGCCGCGAAACGATCGCGAGCGTGAGGCCCATCGCAAACGTGGCGGTGATCGGCGAGAGATTGAGGCGGGCAGCAGCGCCCGTGCCCAAGAGCGACGTGCCGAGCAAGATGCCCCAGCTTTCGTCGCGCCGGAATTCGCGACCGAGCAAGAGCGTCGCGGTGAATCCGAGCACGACACCGAGGCCAATCGTGACCCCGACGCGGCCGAGCACGGAGAATGCCGGCAGCGCCGCGCCCGGCAACCAGGCATTGACGACCGAGAGCGCAACGCAGGCGAAGAGTGAGCTCGCGCGCGCGGTGTCCGCCGCGAGATCGGCCAGCCGCCCTTTCGCACCGTGACGTTCGGCGACCCAGCGCACGCTGTGCCGCGTCGTTTCGGAGCAAACCAGGCCTGCGACCGCGGCGAACGCGATCTGCTCGGCGCGCGGCAATTTGGTGAAGTGCTGCGCCGCGAGCAGCACTGCCGCCGAGACACCCGCGCTCACCACCGCCGACAGCGCGACGCCGAGCAGCACGTGCTTCGTCGGTACCGCGCGCACACCGACGCGCAGATAGCTCACCCCCAAAACCAAACCGAGCCAGCTCACGCCCACGAGTACGACGGGTTGAAAGGTTTCGATCAGCGAATGATTGACGACCGAGAGCACTTGCGGCCCGAGCACGAAGCCGAGCACCAAGTATTCGGCGCCGGACGCGAGCCCGAAGCCGCGAATCGCGCGACCGCCGACCAGGATGCTGCCGACGTAGGCCAGCACCAAAAGGCCGAGCAAAAATGCGATGCCGTTCACTCGTTCACCGCCCGCGCGCGGCCGAGTGCGATGCCCGCCTCGGTGAGCTCGCTGAGCGCAGTTCGGGCGAGCTCGCGC
>DASYCR010000588.1:0-1965 GCA_036500095.1 Polyangiaceae bacterium | reverse complement strand
GCTTCACGCAACGTTACGTGGTGAAGGCATACGCGAAGACGATCGACAGCAAGGGCCAGGTGATCTTCGAGAAGCCCGGCAAGATGAGCTGGCGCTACACGAACAATGGCAATCGCGTCGTGTCGGACGGCAAGCTGATTCGGGTCTACGAAAAAGAGAACAAGCAGATGTTCGAGCAGCCGCTCAGCGGCAGCCAATACCCCGCGGCGCTCTCGTTCTTGGTCGGCGGAGCGAAGTTGAAGCAAGCCTTCAAGTTCGAGCCGATGCCGCTCGACTCCAAGCAGATGGGCTTCGAAAACGGCTATGTGCTCAAGGGCGCCCCGCGTGACGCGACGCAGGCCTTCGAAACCATTCTTTTGTACGTGGACGCGAGCACGTACCAGGTCACGCGCGTGATTTTGCTCGACGCGCAGAACAACCGTAATCGCTTCGACTTTCTGAATCCGGAAGTGAACGTCAAGATTCCGCCTGCGGAGTTCACGTTCACGCCGCCCCCCGGCACGCACGTGGTCAAGCCCTGACCCGTGAGCGGCGGGAGTCCTCCGAACTCGACGCTTTGAGCGCTATTCGCTAGGCGTATCTGCGCTCGGCGTTGCCGCGCTCGTCCACGTAGACGTACGGTCTCCGGGCGCGCCCGTAGCAGAACGAACCTGAGTTCAGGTAGCCGAGCGCCTGATCTTCGACGTGGGTGTGGCCGAAGATCACCATTTCCGCGCCGCTGAGTTCACGCACTCGCTGCGCGGCTCGGCGCAGGCGCTGGACCGGCAGCGCCTCATAGCGGTTGCCGAGGCGCGCGACAGACGCCAGCATGTACAGAGCCGACGCCATGGCGAGCGCGCTGCCGGCGCGGCTTTTTACGAGCAGCCGCGCCGCGCCGCCCGACAAGAGCCCGAGCGTGGCCAGCACGCGATCGTTGTAGAGGCGCATGAAGGTGGCGCCGAAATCGCCGTGCGTGGGCTGCGGTCCCGCCGCGAGTAGCGCCAAGACCATGGCCGGGTCGAGTCCGGCGTCCGTTGCAAAGGACGCGCTGCGCTCTGCGCCCGTGCTGCGCTCCGCGTCGAAGCGCCGCGGATTACGTGCTTCCGTACAGAGCTTGCTCGCGACCGAGAACCAACGGGCAATCATCAGCGGCGTCCGTGCGCCAAACAGCTTGATCGCTCGCGACAGGCCGGCAAGGGGCGTCGTCTCGTACGCGTGCGCGAAGTCGAAGGCGTCGTGCTGCCGCAGAAAACGCCGAGTGATCGCCACACCGAGCGCCTCGGTTTCGGGCGACCAGGCCACGAGTGGGTGAGCCGGTGCGTTGTCCGGATCATAGAAATGACCGTGCTCGACGTGGACCTTGCCCCTGCGCACGAACCAAGGCGTCACGCAGAGCTCTGCCTGCGAGCCGACCTGGAAGCGTGCGAGCAACGCGTCGCGAAGGCCGGGCACCATGCCGGCCGCGTCGTGGTTGCCGGCGATCAACGTGAGCGCTCCACCCGCGCCGAGGTGCGAACCGAGAGCCGCGGCAAGCTCGCTGTGCTCGGCGAACATGCTGACCACGGACTCCACCGCAGACCGCGACGGAGCATCGAGCGACAGGTTGAAGATGTCGCCCGCCAGGATGAGCTCGTGCCCGCCGCTCTGGCGCACGAGCTCGGCCAGCGCGCGGCTGGTCGCCCCCGATCCGCCGTGGGACAGGTGTACGTCACTGGCCACCAGCAGCGGTCGCATAGCGGTGCTCTAGCATCGCTCGGGCGCAGAATTGCCCCAGGACAGAATTGTACGCGGGTTCGAGGCCACAAAAGGCCGTCTGACGAATGGACTTTGGGGGGACTTAGGGACGTGTATGCTCCGCCCCATGCATATGGCCGTGGGCCGCCTCAGCACCCAGACCGAGAAGCTTCTGGGCCGCGCTGCCAACCAACTCTGGCCACTGTTCGAAAAGCTGAGCCAGCGCTTTGCCGCGCGTGCGATGGAGCCCAA
>DASYCR010000587.1:0-5810 GCA_036500095.1 Polyangiaceae bacterium | reverse complement strand
CTGCCCGCCGCATTGCCGCTGCCTCCCGCCCCATCGCCTCCGGTATTACCGCTGCCCGCCGCATTGCCACTGCCTCCCACGCCGTCGCCGCCGGTATTACCGCTGCCCGCCGCATTGCCACTGCCTCCCACGCCGTCGCCGCCGGAGGAAATCGAGCCGCCAGCAGCGCTCGCTCCGCCTGAAACGTTCGAACCCCCGCTAGCGGAAGCTCCGCCCGCGGACGCACCCGACGACGAGCCCCCTCCGCGCGAGCTACCCGCGGTGCCGGTCGGATTGCCGGAACCCGTCAACATGGGCGGCGTGGCTTGGCCGCACGCGAGCGCCGTGCCCAACCCAACCCCGACCAAAGTGAACCGTGCAAGCAAACGCATACTCTATTTACGCCAGACTAACACGGCTCTCCCTCGCTTGCCTCGGTCGACCTTGAAAACCCTCAATCTCCCGTGCGAAACCGCACGGGCCAGCTCACGTCGGTGGGTGCGGTTGCCTTGGGAAAGTGCGTCTGCCGAACCACCCCCAATACGCAATCCCCGAGCACGCCGTCCGAGAGGTCGCTCTCGGCAACGCGCTCGCCGCTCACGCGACCGTCCATCCCCACTTCGAACTCGATCGTCATGCTGCCGGCGTCCGAGTGATTCTTGGACTCCGAAACTTGATAGCAACCGGCGAGGGCCGTGCCCTTACTGCTCATCGCCCGATGCAGCTGCGCGGGAGAGAGCGAAGTCGCGCGCGGCGCGCGCTTCTTGGCGTGATGTTCCCGGCTCGGGGCGTGCGCTGCTGGCGCGGGATCCGACGCGCACGCGCTCAGCGCGAACACCAGCCAGCACGCAACCATCGGGCGTGCGTACCAAAGACGTTGCTCGTTCATGCGCAGGCGATCACTCAGTAGGACAAGCCGCGATTTTGCCAAAGGCAAATGTGCTGTCGGCCAAAAGCCTGCGCGAATCGTGCGGCGGTCAGTGAGATTTGAGAGCGGCCTGAGAATGCCGTAGGCTCGCAGCCATGCTTGCCCGCCGCTCCGACCGGCGCGGTGTTCACCTGCCGCTGAGGGCGGACGCGAGGCGCGCGGTGCACCGCACGCTCACCCTCGGCGCGCTCTCGGCGTGCACGCTGCTCGCGAGCGGCGTAGCCCACGCCACCGCGGCCGAGGTCTTCGAGATCGGTCCGCGTGGCCGAGCGTTCGCCGGCGCGGGTCAGTCGCTCGACGCCGGCTACGAGAGCGCCTTCACGAACCCGGCCGCGCTCGCCTTCGCAGCGCGCCCCGAGCTAACCCTCGGCTATTCCGCGACGCACTTTGCGCTGAGCGTCGGCCGCCAGGGCCAAGGCGTGCCCGTCACCGCGCCCGGCTCGGGCGGCGTGCTGTTCGGTTTCGTGCTGCCGCTGCACGTCTTGAAAGAACCCTGGGTGCTGGGCTTCGCCTCGCAGAGTCCGTCGAACTACATCGCGCGGGCGACGCTTCCGCTCAGCGAGTCGCCGCAATTTCCGTTGCTCGTCCCGCAGAGCCAGGCGCTCGATTTCGACCTCGGACTCGGCGTCTCCGTCTGGCCGTGGCTGAAGCTCGGCGCGGGCCTGCGCGCGCTCGCCGCCTTGCACGGTACGGTGCAGGTTTCGCCGTCCAGCGCGGGGACCGCCACGGCCGCCAATGACACGCTCGATCCGCGTTTTGCGCCGAATTTCGCTGCGCTCTGGTCGCCGAGCGAGCTCGACGCGTTGGCGCTGTCTTTTCACGGCGCGCTGCGCGCCGATTTCGACATGGAGCTCTCCGCGACCAATCTCGGCGCGACGACGCTGCCTCCGCTGCACATCGCCGGCGTCGCGGCCTACGACCCCGCACAGCTCGCCCTCGAATATCGACATCGCTTCGGTGAGCTGACGTTGCTCGGCGGTCTCGCGTACCAGCGCTGGTCGAGCTTTCCGAACTTGCTCGCCGCCACCACCAGTTGTCCGCCGTCGCGCCCGAACTGCGCGGCGCTGCCCGCCGAACCCAGCCACTTTCACGACACGTGGCAGCCGCACTTGGCCGCCGAGTATCGCGTACGCCTGCGCCGTTCCGCGATCGGTCGCTTGCGCGCCGGCTACGCGTACCAGCGGAGTCCCATCCCCGAACAGACCGCCGCCAGCAATGAACTGGACGCCGATCGACACGTATTCGGGCTCGGCTACGGTATCGAATTGTCCGCGCCGCTCGCGCCCGTCAGCGTCGATCTCGGCTGCGAATTGCACGAGCTCGTGACGAGGAGCGAACACAAGCAGCCGAGCGTCGCGCCGGACAACCCGGGATTTCCCGCGCTCAGCGTCGGCGGTCACGCCGAGAGCTGCGCGCTCAGCGTCGGAGTGCGCTTGCAATGAGGGCGCTCGGCTCACTCCCCGCGCTCGCGCTCTGCCTGGCCGCCGGCGGCGCGCACGCCACACCGGAAAATACCGAGGGCTACGGCTCGCGCGAGACCGCGCTCGCCGGCGCCGTCAGCGCCGATGTCCCGAACGGCAGCGCCGTATTTTATAACCCTTCCGGGTTGGTGAGCGCCAAGAGCAGCGAGCTCGCGCTGGGCTACGCGTCACTCGGCGCGAGCCTCGCCAGCAACGGGACCACCGGCGGAGTGCCCATGCGGCGCGGCCTCAATCTGTCGCTGCTCGGGCGCGGCACGCTGCTCGAGCTACCCGTCGCGTTCGGGCTGGCTGTCGGTCTCTCTAACGGTCACTTGTCGCAGAGTGAGAGCCTGAGCGCCGCAGAGCCGCGATGGGTTTTGTACGACGGACTACCCGAGCTCGTGAACGTCGGCGCGGACATCGCCGTCGAGCCCTGGCCGTGGCTGTCGCTGGGCGGCGGCGTCGGGTTTTTGGCGGAGATGAACGGGCACTTCGACGTGACGGGCACCGCGCGGCTCTCGGACGGCAACGGCGCCGAATACGACTCGACCTTGCGCCACGCCGTGAACGCCGACTTGCTCGCCGTCCGCTATCCCACGCTGGGCGTGACCGCGCGGCCGCACCCGGCGCTAGCGCTCGCCGTCGCCTACCGCGGCCAGGCCGAGCTCGACGAACGCATCTCGGGCACGCTCGCCGGCATCGTCGACGCCGGGCTCCTGAAGGTGCCCATAGTCTACGATTTCACGACCGAGAGCGTGATCGCGTTTCAGCCGCGTGAGCTCACGTTTGGCGCGAGCCTGCACGGGCCGCGCACATCCGTGAACCTCGACTTCGTCTGGCAAGAGTGGTCGCGTTATCCGAGCCCCGTGTCGCGTTCGGGCTCGCACATCCAAGCGGAGCTACCGCCAGGATTCATGCTGAACCTGCCGGCGAACAGCGAGCTTGCCGCCCGAACGAGCGCTCATTTCAGCGATCGGCTGAGCCCTCACATCGGCGTCGAGCACAGGCTCGCGCTCGCCGCGCGCGCCGGTCTCGCGCTGCGCGGCGGCTACGCGTACGAGCCGTCGCCCGTGCCGAGTCACCAATCGGCGCACCTGGTCGATGCCGCACGCCACGTGTTCGCGCTCGGTGTCGGGCTCGAGCTCGCACCCGTGTTTTCCCTGTCGCGACTCGAGCTCGCGACCCACGCGCTGTGGTCGCACCTGCCCTCGCGCACGCTCAGCAGCGACGCCCCGCTCGGACCACGCACGTTTTCCGCGAGCGGTGACGCACTGGGCGCCGGACTGACGCTCACGCTCGGCTTTCGCTGACGCCGAAACGCGCTCGGAACGGGTGGACCTCGCCGCCCGGTCGGCTAGCATCCCGCCCATGCCCCTTCGCATTTTGATCACCGGCGCGTCGCGCGGCTTCGGCGCGGCGCTCACCGCCGCGTTCGCCGAACGCGGTGCCACCGTGTTTGCCGGCGTGCGCGGCACGCAACCGGGGCTCGCCCCCATCCTCGCGCGCCATCCGGCTCTGGTGGTGCCCATCGAGCTCGACGTCGGAGATACCAGCTCCGTGAAGCGCGCGGCCGCGCGCATTGCGCAACAGACCGACGCACTCGACGTCGTCGTCAACAACGCCGCGATACGCTCGGCGACCGTGTCGAACCCGATCGAGACCATCGACTTCGACGATGCGGCGCGCACGTTCGACGTCAACAGCATCGGTCCGCTCCGCGTCGCGCAGGCGTTTTTGCCCCTACTCCGCCAGGGTAGCGCGCCGATACTCGTCAACGTCTCCTCGGAGGCCGGCAGCATCGGTCAATGTGGGCGCGATCGTGAATACGATTACTGCATGTCGAAGGCGGCGCTCAACATGCTGAGCATGTTGCTCAAAAACTACCTCAAGGGCTCCGTGCGCGTGCTCGCCCTGCACCCGGGCTGGCTGCGCACCGACATGGGCGGCTCCCACGCCGAGTCCGATCCGAACGACGCGGCGCGCGAGAGCGCAACCTTGATCGAGCGCGAAGCGAACAACATCGACGGCGCGCCCTTCCTGGATCGCGCCGGACGAGCGATGCCCTGGTGAAAACCCACCGGACCCGCCGCAACGCGGCGACCTAGCGCGAACGCGCGCTGAACAGCTTGCGCAAATCGAGCGTGAACCCGGGCAGCACCTGCGAGGTGAGCCGAACACGGCTCTCCGTGCTGTCGTTCAAGCCGCGGCCCGTCCAACGCTCGACGAGCCCCGCGCGATCCACGACCCACAGCTCACGAACCCCGGCGACCGCGTACACCAGCCGCTTGGTGACTCGGTCGTATATCCGATTTTCGGACAGCACCTCGATGCACAACTCGGGAATGTGCGCGATGGGGCCCTTGTGCTCGAGCGGGATCTTCCGGAGCAGCACGAACGCATCCGGCTGCAAGATGCGCCCTTTGCCGAAGCGCACGTCGAGCGGCGATTGCGCGACGGTGGCGGGGTGCGGGTAACGACGAGCCCATCTATCGAGCGCCTGAACCAATCTCTTCAATATTTCTTGATGCCCAAAATTCGGACTCGGAGACACAATCACCTCCCCATCGAGCAGCTCGACCTTATTCATCGTCTCCGGCATGCGCAAGAACTCGCGCTCGGAAACCAGAGATCGTGCTGCCGCGCTCCGCATGAGCTCCAAGCTAGCGCCGGCGCTCCGCGTGGTCAACGCGCGGCCGTCGCGCGCGCAACGAGCAACGCGCGGTACTCGCGCATACCCTGACTCGCCGTCGGTCGATCGATGAAGCTCGCGAGCTCCGTCAGATCGATTTCCGGCAAACGACGGCTCGCGCTCGCTTCCTGATACTCACCGTCGACCAAGACGTGCACGGTGATGCGCCCGCGGCGCCAATACCAGACCTCGCCCACGCCGAGCCGTTTGTAGATCTCGAGCTTGCGAATCCCGCCCGACGTCCAGACCACCTCGATCGCGAGCTCCGGCCGCGGCGGCTCCGGATCCACACCGAACACGTAGCACTCGTCCGGCTCGACCCCGGCTTCCTTCGGCTTGTTCTCGAGCGTCCACGAGCCGTACGGCGAAAACTCGATGCCGTGCTCCAGACACCAAACCTCGACGAGACATCCGATACGCGACTTGATCGATTCGTGCGGCCGTGACGGCGTCATGATCTCGAGCTCCCCCTCCAAAAACGCAAACCGCGGCGACCCCTTCTCCCCACGCACCTCGAGCAGCCGCTGATAGTCGGACCAACTCACACCGCGCAGCACGACGATTTTGTCTTCGTGCGGAGTGTCGTCGTGATCTGCGAGCTTGGCGGCCAACATCTGCGGAGTCTACACCTTCTCTTGCCATTTTGCCCGCGGACTCCCGAGCCCGCGCGCAGGCTGCGAGCGCTCATCGGCCAAGCCAGGCCGTCAGTTGCCGCTCGCTACGCGATTTTCCCCGACGCGAGGTCTTCGACGAA
>DASYCR010000586.1:0-1658 GCA_036500095.1 Polyangiaceae bacterium | reverse complement strand
AAAGCGCAGCACCTCCTGCAGGCCCACGATTTCTGGCCTCAGACGCTCGAGCTCCTTTCGAAGCAACGGCAAGCGAGCGAGCCACGGTCCGGCCTTGTTCCATACGTTGATCGTCGCCACGCGCAATACGGTCATTCGTCTCTCTCCGTTGCTGTAGAGCCGTAGAATAATGCGTTTTTTTTCGTGCGTCTTGAAGAAGCACGCGGGGTAGGACTACCGTGCGCGCCCTATCATGTTAATTGGCGTCGATTTCGGAGGCACGCAGGTCAAGGCTGGCATCGTCGAAAAAGGGGAGGTCGTCCGTTCGACGTCAACGCCGACGCGGGCCGGCTCGAGCGCGTCGGAGGTGCTCGATACGATCGCGAGCACCGTGCTCGCTCTCTCCTCCAAGCCGGATGCGGTCGGTCTGGCCATTCCTGGTGAGGTGAACTCCGAAGGCCGTTGCTGGCGCTTGCCCAACGTGCCCGGGTTCGAAGGCGTGCACATCGCCGAAGAGCTAGCCAAGCGCTTGCATTGCCCGATTGCAGTCGAAAACGACGCGACCACGGCGGCGCTCGGTGAGCGGCTACACGGTCACGGCCGGCAACACCCGAGCTTTCTTATGATGACGCTGGGCACGGGTATCGGTGGCGGGCTCGTGCTCGGCCATCAACTCTACCCGGGCGCGACGGGCTTTGCCGCGGAGGTCGGGCACATGAACGTAGATAGCGCCGCGGACGCGCCGCTGTGCGCCTGCGGTCAACGCGGTTGCGTAGAAACGTACGCCGGTACACGCGCGCTCTTGCGCGAGTTCGCCAAATACGGCGGGCACGCCACCGAGGTGTTGCCCATCGCGGTCAGCGCGCGGCGAGGCGAAGAGGCCGGCCTCAAGACCTTCGAGATGATGGGCACGGCGCTCGGCCGCTTGCTGGCCAACATCCAAAACCTGCTCGACCTGAACGCGGTGGTGTTCTCCGGCGGCGTCTCTGCCTCGTTCGATTTGATCGAGCCGTACGTACGCACCGCGCTCCGCGCCTACACCTTTTCGCCGCCCCTCGCGGAGGTGCCCCTGCTCGTCAGTGAGCTCGGTGAGCGCGCTGGCGTGATCGGCGCCGCGCACCTGACGCAGCTGTGAAGGCCGTTCGCGTTCTCGAACCGGGCGGGCCGGAGAAGCTCCAATTGGTCGAGGAGCCCGCTCCCGTGCCCGGCCCGGGTGAAATCGCGATCGACATTCACGCGAGCGCGCTCAATCGCGCGGATTTGTTGCAGCGCCGTGGTTTGTATCCGCCGCCGCCGGGCACCACCGACATTCTCGGCATGGAATGCGCCGGTGAGGTCAGCGCCCTCGGCCCTGGCTGCGTCGGCACGTTCGAGCTCGGTGAGCGGGTGATGGCGTTGCTCGGTGGAGGCGGCTATGCGGAGCGCGTCGTGGTGCCCGAGGCCTTGGCCATGAAGGTGCCGGCCGCCCTCAGCTTCGAGCAAGCAGCGGCGGTCCCGGAAGCATTCCTCACGGCGCGAGAAGCGCTGGGTGCCGCGGGGCGGCTCGTGGCTCGCGAGTCGGTGTTGATCCACGCTGCGGCGGGCGGCGTGGGGAGTGCTGCGGTGCAGCTCGCCCGCTCACTCGGCGCGCGAGTGTTCGCCACCGCGGGCGGAGAGACCAAGTGCGCCTGGGTGCGCGC
>DASYCR010000585.1:0-1531 GCA_036500095.1 Polyangiaceae bacterium | reverse complement strand
ACGGACAACACTGCCGTCGAACCCGCCACCGCTGCGGCCGATCCGGTCGCGACCAACGCGCTGCCAGCAGTGGCGCACACCGAGTCCAAGCAAGCAACGCCCGCGCTCGCGGCCGAGCTGAGCGCGCTCGACGCTGCGAGGTCTGCCTTGGCCGGTGGGGACACCACCGGCGCGCTGAGCGATCTCGACGCCTATGCCCGTAATTTCCCGCGCGGCAGGCTCGGCTTGGAGGCAGAAGTGCTGCGCATCGACGCGCTGGCCAAGAGCGGGCAGACTGCGGCTGCTCGAAAGCGAGCCGAGGCTTTCATGAAGCGCCACCCCGATAGTGTGCTTGCGTCGCGCGTGCGTGCCTACGCCGGACAATGACCCGAGCGGTAGGGCTCGAGTCATTGCGTAAGACGGGCGTCGCCTTCACTGCGAGCTTAGTGCTCGTGCTCGGCGGTTGCCGCAGTACGCTCGATTCGCTGGGAGGGGCCGCGAACGCCGCGGCGGATGCCTCCACGGCCGGCGGCGCGGCCGCGGGCGGCGCCGCGGCGGACGGTTCCGCGCCCGATGCCACTTCGCCTGCAGCGCTCAAACCGCTCACGGGTCCTGCGAGCTACGCGAACGCATTCCGCGATTTGTTGGGCAAGAGCGATGCAGACATCGCTGCAAAGATCGCGGCTGCGTTCGCGCAACTGTTCCACAGTGACGTGAGCACGCAGTCCTTCTACCTCGCGATGGGGAGCAATCAGGCTTCCATTCAAGACATCTATCACAAGGATGTGCGCACCGAAGGGCTCGGGCTCGGCATGATCATCACCGTCGAGCTGAACAAGCGCGACGAGTTCGATCGCCTGTGGAGTTACGCGAAGGCCTTCAATCTACAGACGAGCGGCCCGCTGCGCGGCTATTTCAAGTCCTTTTGCGACGACGACATCACGAACAATTGCACCGATCCATATGGCATGGAGCAATTCGTGACCGCGCTCTTATTCGCCAATGATCGCTGGAATGGCGATGGCTCGGCGTCCTACGGCACCGACGCCAGCGCGCTCTTGGATGTGCTGCAGAACAAAGAGCGCGAGAACGGCGGCGTGGTCAGCGGCGTTACCAGTGTCTTCGATCCGACGACTCTGCTCGTGCGCGAGCAGCCGTTGATCGCCGACACCGGCTACACTCGCTCGTCGGTAGAAATCCCGGCGATGTACGATCTGTGGGCAGAGGCCACTGGCAACGCTTTCTGGTCTTCCGCGGCCACCGCAGCGCGCGCGCACGTAGCTGCTTCCGCCAACCCAGTGACTGGGCTCTGGCCGACACGGAGCTACTTCGACGGCTCAGCGGTGCCCGGTTTAGACACCTACGCTGCGGCCGGCTACCGCACGCAGCTCAACTTGGCGCTCGACGCTTTGTGGGGCAGCGCGATCGCGACCGAAGGAGACAACGCCGATCGCGTGCTCGCGTTCTTCAGCACCCAAGGCACGACCAATTCGGGCTTCAGCTACAAGCTGGACGGCACCGTGATCGACGGCAGTCACGAAGTCGGCCTCAT
>DASYCR010000584.1:0-4508 GCA_036500095.1 Polyangiaceae bacterium | reverse complement strand
GCTCCTGGCCGACGGGCGCGCCATGTGCTGGGGCTTCGACAGCAGCGGCGAGCTGGGCGACGGCTCGGCAGGGAGCATCATGAACGTCACGACTCCGGTGCCCGTGCGGTTCTGAGCCTCCGCGGTTGGATCCAGATCGATCAAGCCGGGATCCGATCCGAGCGAGGGCGGGCGAGCGGCGGCGGGCAGTCTCAGCAATCGCGCCGATTCGGCTGCGGATCGTGCGTGGCGTGCTCCTTGCTCAATGCCGCCCACCAAACGGTGTACGCTTGACCGAATCTGCTCGTCTGTTCATGGCCGTCGATACCCTCCCGCCCACCGAACCGCGATCGTGGGAACCGATACCCCGCTCGGGCACGGACACGGACCTCGCGCTGCTCGTCGTGCGCGACGGTGAAGCGTCCACCTACCCGCTCGGCCTCTCGGGCACGCTCCTGATCGGGCGCTCGCAGCAGGCCGCCGTGCGCATCGATCACAAGTCCGTCTCGCGCGAGCACGCGCTTTTGCACCTCGGCGCGTCGCTGCGTATCGAGGACTTGGGCAGCCACAACGGCACGCGCGTGCGCGACGTGCCGCTCAAGCCGGGCGTGCCGGTCGAGGTATTTCCCGACGACGTGATCGATCTCGGCGCCGTGTTGCTCGTGCTGCAATATCGCCGGCTCGAGCAACGCCTGCGCCGTTCTTGCGATCCAGCGTTCTTTCAGCTGCGCGTCGAGGAAGAGTGCGAACGCGTGGCGAACGGCGGGCCCGAGTTCGCGGTCTGTAGCGTGGAGGTGGAGGGTGGGCTCGGTACGCACGCGGTACAGCTCTTGCTCGCCTCCGAGCTAACGCGTGAGGATCTGATCACCAGCGGCGGGCCCGGCAAGTACGAGGTCCTTTTGTGCGCGGTGTCGCCGAGCGACGCCAGCCGCCGCATAGAGCTGCTCACGCAGCGGCTGATGCAACGGAATTTGCGAGCGCGTACGACATTCAGGCAATGCCCACGGGACGGGCTCAGCGTGGCCGAGCTACTCGGGCACGCGCCGCCGCGGAGCCGGCCGCTGAAGAGCGCGGTGCGCGCGGATTTCGTGGTCAAGGACGATGCCATGCGGCGCGTGTGCCGGCTGCTCGAACGCGTCGCCGACAGCGAGCTGAGCGTGCTGCTTCTGGGGGAGACGGGCGTCGGCAAAGAGGTGTGCGCGGAGCTCGTGCACACGCTGTCGGCGCGCGGAAAAAGGCGCATGCTGCGCCTCAACTGCGCCGCAATCGCCGAGACGTTGCTGGAGAGCGAGCTGTTCGGTTACGAGCGCGGCGCCTTCAGCGGCGCGCACGCGGACAAACCGGGGCTGCTGGAGTCGGCCTCGGGCGGTACCGTGTTTTTGGACGAGATCGGCGACATGCCGCTGGCCACGCAGATCAAGCTGTTGCGCGCGCTGGAGAGCCGCGAAGTGCTGCGCATCGGCTCGCGCGTGCCGCGTGCCGTCGACATTCGACTGATTTCCGCCACACACCAGGACCTGAGTGAGCGCATCACCGCCGGGCTGTTTCGCGAGGATCTGTACTATCGCTTGAACGGCATCTCGGTGCTCGTGCCACCCCTGCGCGAGCGAGTCGACGACATCGAGCCTCTCGCGCGTTTTTTTCTCGCGCGTTTTCAGAAGCCCGATCGCGAGCCGCCCACGCTGTCGACCGAGGCCATCGATTGGCTCGAAGCACATTCCTGGCCGGGCAACGTGCGGGAGCTACGCAACGTCGTCGAGCGCTCGCTCGTGCTCTGCGACCAGGGGCGCATCGAGCCCGAGCACTTGCCGCTCGACCGCACGCAGTCGCTCGCGCCTGTGCCGCAGCGTCCCGATTCGGGCCGCGGCGGCGCGTTGCGCGACGAACTGCGCAGCCTGGAGCGCGAGCGAATCGAGGCCGCGCTGCGCGAATGCCAAGGCAACCAGCGGCGCACCGCAGAAAAGCTCGGCATCTCGCGCGGAGCCTTGCTGCGCCGGCTCGAACAACTGGCCATTGGGCGACCGCGCAAGGGTGTATAAGCCAGAGTATGGCTCTCGCTTCTCGCGAGCCTTTCGCGTCTCGGCGCTTCCAGCTCGTGCGCCATCTCGGCGCGGGAGGCATGGGTACGGTGTTCGAGGCGATCGACCGAGAGACCGGTGGCCGGGTCGCGCTGAAGACCGTGCGCGCCGCGAACCCGCTCGCGCTCCTTTACCTCAAGAACGAGTTTCGCGCGCTACAAGACGTACGCCACGAGAATTTGGTCGAGCTGCGTGATCTAGTCGAGGAGGACGGGCGTTTCCTGGTGAGCATGGAGCTCGTGCAGGGCGTGGACTTTCTCACCTACGTACGCGGGGCGGAGTCATGGTCCGCGCTCTCGGGTGTGAGCGAGACGCGGCGCATTCCGAGCGCTGCGGACGGCGCTTCACTGAGCGCGCGCAGCGAGGCGCCTCGCTTGGCCGCGGGCTCTTTCGACGAAGCGCGACTGCGCAACGCATTCGCTCAGCTAGCGGCGGGTCTGAGCGCTTTGCACGCGAGCGGCAAGTTGCATCGCGACGTGAAGCCTTCCAACATTTTGGTCACGCGCGAAGGGCGCGTGGTGCTCGTGGACTTCGGGCTCGCCACGGATCTCCACGCGGTTGGTTCGGGCGGCGAGGCGCGCGGTATCGGCACGCAGGCCTTCAGCGCGCCGGAGCAGTACGCCGGGCAAACGCTCAGCGCGGCGGCCGACTGGTTCAGCGCGGGTGTCGTGCTGTACGTTGCGCTCAGCGGCGTGCTGCCCTTTCACGGGGAGATCGCGCGCCGGCGCGCTCGCGGGAGTTTCGAACCCATCGAGCGGCTGTGTCCGGATGCGCCCGACGATCTACGCCGGCTGTGCACGGATCTACTCGAGCCCGAGCCCGAGCGTCGGCCGAGCGCACGCGACGTGCTCGGGCGCCTCGGTCGCGCCGAGGGGTATGCTGAAGCGGCCGGCGGCGGCGCGGTGTTCGTCGGGCGGGAGCGCGAGCTCTCCGCGCTCGAACGCGCGCTCAGCGACAGCCGTGTCCACGCTGTGACGACCTTCGTGGTCGGCGACTCCGGCGTCGGCAAGAGCACGCTCGTGCAGAGAGCCATCGAGCGCGTGAGCGAGCCCACGCTATTGGTCTTGCGCGGTCGTTGCTACGAGCGCGAGCTCGTCCCGTACAAGGCGCTCGACGGCATCGTCGATGAGCTCAGTCATTTCTTGGCGCGTCTCGACGAGCCGACGCTGCTGCGTTTGCTGCCGGACAGTGCCGGTGTCTTGGCCCGCCTGTTCCCGGTGCTGGAGCGCGTGCCCGCGTTCGCGCGACTGCCGAGCGAGCTCTTGGGCGATCCGCTCGAGCTTAGGGCGCACGCATTCGCCACGTTGCGTCAGCTCATTTACGCGATCGCGGAGAGGCAACCCACCCTACTTTACATCGATGATTTGCAGTGGGCGGACGCGGATAGCTATCTGTTGCTCTCGGACCTGCTGCGTGAGCCTCGCTCGCCGAAAATCTGCCTGATCGCGACCGCGCGCCCGAGTGGGGTCGCCGTGCCCGAGCGCGCGGCGCTGCTCGCGCAAACACTCGCTGACGTGCGACGCATAGAGCTTTCCGCGCTCGGGCCTGCCGATGCCCGCTCGCTCGCGCAAACCTTGGTCGCGGGACAGAACGCCGAGCTGGCCCAAGCGATCGCGGATGAAGCCGCTGGTCACCCGCTGTTCGTGGTCACGCTCGCGGAGCACGCGAGCCGGGCCGGCACGTTTTCCGCCGGCCAGCTCAAACTCGACGACGCATTGTGGGCACGGGTCGAACGCGTCGACGGCGCTGCGCGCCGGATCCTCGAGCTTTTGTCGACCGCGGGCGCGCCGCTCGAGCCCGCCTTTCTGCGTGCGGCGGCCGCGGCCGAGCCGGAGGCGTACGCGCAGAGCTCGAGCGCGCTGCGCGCCGCGCGGCTCGTGCGCTCGAGCGGGGACGAGCGTACGGCGACGCGCATCGAGCCGTATCACGATCGCGTGCGCGAGACCGTGCTCGGGCGACTCGACGATGACGCTCGCCGCAGCTGCCATCGTCGTCTGGCCGAGACCCTGGAGGCGAGTGGTCGCGCGGCGCTGGATCCCGAAGCGCTCGTCCGTCACCTGGAGGGCGCTGGCTTCGCGCAGCGGGCAGCAACGCAGGCCGAGCGCGCGGCGGAACGCGCCTCGACGGCCCTGGCCTTCGAGCAAGCGGCCGAGCTCTACCAAGTCGCGCTTCGGCTCGGCTCGTTCGAGGCATCGGCCCTGCATCGCTTGCACGTGCAACTCGCCCAAGCGCTGACCAACGCCGGGCGCGCCGCGGAGGCCGCAGCAGCGTACTTGCGCTGCGCCGAGCATGCCGTCGGCGCGGAGCGGCTGCTCTATCGCAGGCTCGCGGCCGATCACATGCTGCGCAGCGGTCACCTCGAGCAGGGGCTGGAGATTCTATCGGACGTGCTGCAGGGTCTCGGCGAGCGTCTGCCCAGCCCACGTCAAGCCGTCTTGCGCACGCTCGCCT
>DASYCR010000583.1:0-2979 GCA_036500095.1 Polyangiaceae bacterium | reverse complement strand
CGCCAGGGCGTTGGCACCATAGCTCGCCAGGTAGTCGGCGGCGCGGCGCGCCAGTGTCTCGACCTCTCGTTGTAGCGACAGATCCACGGTCGTCTCGAGCTCCTGCACGGCCGTCCCCCGCAGTTCGGGCGCTAGCGTTCCGCTGAGCAGCCCGCGGATCAGATGGTCATTGCCGCCGCTCGCGCTGCGGCGTTCGAGGCGGGCCGGCTCTGCGCGCGCGGCGCTCACGACGTCCGCGTCCGCCAAACCAGCCGCGAGCATGCGCTCGAGGACGCGATTGCGCCGGCGCAACACGCGATCGAGCCCGCGCTCCGGATCGTACAGCGACGGTCCGCGCGGGATCGCGACGAGCAGCGCCGCCTCGGCCAAATCCAGCTCGCGCGCGGGCTTGTCGAAGTAGTATTCGCTGGCGCTCTCGATGCCGCGCAAATTGGGACCAAATGCGACCCGATTCAAATACTCCGCGAGGATCTGCCGCTTGCTAAGCGATGCCTCGAGCCGCACGGCAACGCACAGCTCGCGCCACTTGCCGGCGAGCGTGCGCGGCCGCGGCACCAGGGTGCGCGCGAGCTGCTGCGTCAGCGTGCTGGCGCCAGACACGACACGCCGCTGCCAGAGCGCCGAGAAAGCGGCGCGCGCCATGGCCAACACATCGAACCCGGGGTGGCGATAGAAGCGCGCGTCTTCCGCCGCCAGCAAGGCCGGCACGACCCAGGGTGAGAGGTCATCGAGCGAGGTCCGCTCGGAGAGCTCGCCGTCGACCGCGCGCAGTTGACGGATGAGCTGGCCGTTGCGATCGAGTACGCGCACGCTTTGCGCGCTTTGAGCCTGCAGCGCAGCCGGCAGCGGGGTGGCGAGCGCTCCCAATGCGAGCAATGCCAGCGGTAGTGCGCTCAGCGCGACGAACGCCTTGGCTACTAGTCGAATCAGCCTAAGCGTGCTCATTCCACCGCGACCTCGAGCGCGCCCGTGCGTCCGAACGTCTCGGGGCCGTACATTTCCTCGACGCGCGTGGGCGGCAGCACGAAGTGTCCCAAGCTGGTGGCGCGCGCCAAGTAGCGGAAGTGATACATGCCGGCCAGCATGTGATCGCTGAAGTAGAGCACGCGATCGTCGCGCAGTTCACGGTACGAGTAGTCCTCGAAGTAGGCGTGACCGGAGGCGACACCGTCGCGCTCCTCGTCGTCACCGCAATACCGGCACGGTTGCGGCTCTGACTCGCCCACGTCGAGCGCCGTCGAGGTGGTCGCTAAACTACTGTCCACCGCTTCGAAGCCCGCCGGCAACGGGTCGTCGACGACCACGTAGTCGCGCGGACTCGGCGTCACAATCACCAGATCCGCAATCACGAGCTCACCGGCCTTGAAGTGCTTACCCGGGCTGTCGCCGATCGTACTCAGGGCCTGCGGCAGCTCCTCGGGCGTGACCGAACGCAGCATTTTCTGCACGAAAAAGCCTTGATCGAGCGAATTTTCCGGTAGCGTTCGGAGCGCGTAGCGCAGACGCGCTTGGTAGAACAAGCGGCCGCTGCCTCGCTTGTCGAACAAGAGCGACGCCCCCGAGAGCTCGCCCATCTGCGCGGTCTCGACGTGAGCACGTTCGACTCCGAGACTACGCCCGTGCATCTTCGCGTCCGCGATCGGGGTCTGTCCCAACCAAACCTTGACGTCGAAATCCGGCACGGCTTTTTCTTGTGCGTTGCGATACGCGTCGAGCGCCAGCAGCGCGTAAGTGGTCTCCTGCGTGGAGCGCCAAGTGCCGTTTTCTCGCTTGAGCAAGAGACCGCGCGCCAGTTGCGCGGCGAGCGGGTGGTCCGGCTTCACGGACAGCAGCGCCCGCAACACGAGCGCCGACGTACGCAACGTCGAATCCATCAACACGGCGTATTCGTCGCCCAAGTTTTCGGCGGCGTATGCGGCGTCGTTGTCGAGCCGCAGCGCGTTCTCGAGCTCGGGCGTTAGGCCGGAAATGAGCTCTTTCGAGCCATGGCTGACGGCCAACGCGTGCAGCAGGAGCGCCTTACCGAACAACGGCAAGTCCTTCTTGTGCTCGTAACATTGCTGCATGTAGCCGAAATCCGGCGTTCCCATCTCGGCGAACACGTCGAGCACGAACGCCATCGTCGGCAGCGCGTACAGATCTTGATCGTGCTTCGCCAGGTAGGCGCGCAAATAGTCCCTGCCGCGATCGAACACGGTCTCTGGCACGCTGGCACCGTATTTGTGCGCCTGGCCCAGCGTAAACAGCGCGTAGGCCGTGAGCCATGGATAGCTGTCGTTCGAACTCGGCCACAGACCGAAGCCGCCGTCGCCGTGTTGTCGCGAAACGATCTCGGCGACGGTCTTCGGAATCACTTTGTCCAAGTCGAGCGGCAGCGGGATCTGAAAATCCTTGGCCAACGCGCGCAGCGGCACGAGTGGCATCAAGCGGCTCGATAGCTGCTCAGTGCAGCCATACGGATAGCTCACGAGCTGCTCGATACCGGTGTCGAGTCCGACCAGCGCGCTCGACGAGAGCGTTACGTCGAAACCACCCAGATCGGGGCGAATCGCCGACAGATCCCCGAGCTTTTCCTGACTCGTAGCGTCGACCGCGCCGTACAGGGCGACCGCTTCCAGCACGCTCGGTGAATCCACCCGCCGCTCGACCTCGACGGCGTCGCGCTCGCTGCCGGCGCTGACGTCGAAGCGGAGTTTTGCGGTTCCGGCGCGCTCCGCGCGCATGGCAAAGCGCACCTCGAGCGATTGATCGCGCTCGAGCTTCACGCGCTTGATCGCGTCACCCAGCAGGGTGATACCGGTCAACGCCGCCCGCACCGTGACCTCCCCCGCGGCGAAGTTCTTGCTGGAGACGATCACTCCGGCGTCGAGCACGTCGCCCGCGCGCAAGAAGCGCGGCAGCGCCGGGCGCGCCATCAATTTGCGGCTGACCGTGAACTGGGTCGCACCGAAACCGTAGCGATCGCCGTCGCTCGCGGCC
>DASYCR010000582.1:0-1571 GCA_036500095.1 Polyangiaceae bacterium | reverse complement strand
GCCATCGACGAGACGTTGATCGCTCGCATCCTATCCGGGTTGGGCGAAGGGTCCACGCCGTCCAAAGCGCTATCCACCCTCGCCTACTTTGCGATTTTACTGATGGCGCTCGCGGCCGCAGCCGACATCCTCGGGCTTGTGGCCGTGCGCGCGGCGCTCTTGGCAGTGCTCGCCTACGTGCCACGGCTTGCCGCCGCGCTGGCAGTGCTTGGAGCCGGCGGCTACGTCGCGCGCACGGCGCGGCGCGCGGTCGCGAGCGTGATGAAAGAGCTGAAATCCCCGTTCGCCGGCATCGCCGAGTCGCTCACCGAGGGCGTCATCATGCTGCTCACGGTCACGGTGTGCGTGAACCAGCTGGGCGCGGACCTCTCCTTCATCACCAACAATTTGGCGCTGATTTTGGGGGCCTTCGCCGCGACGGCCGCGTTCCTCTTCGCTTGGGCCATGCGCCGCCCAGCGGAAGAGATCATCGCCAATTACTATCTACGCCGACTGGTGCGCATCGGCGACCAAGTCACCATCGGCGAAGCCGAAGGCACGGTGGACCGCTTCGCCGCGCTCGGCTTGATCCTCAAAGATAGCGAGGGCTGCGAGCATTTCGTGCCCGCGCGCCACGTGCTCAACGGCGTGCAGCGCTCGCAGTCGGTCTCACTGACTCGCCCGAACAAGTAGGAGCATGCAGCCGAGCGCCGAAAATACCGGAGCCGCCGCTCCGAGCACGGACCCGAGCGACGCCGAGCTCGTCGCAATGTACCGGGTGAACGGCACCGAAGTCGCGTTCAGCGAGCTCATCCGACGCCATCAGATCGCCATTTTTAGGCTGCTCTTGAGCTTGCTCGGCGACGCCGACGAAGCGGAGAAGATGTGCGAACAGACCTTCTTCGAAGCCGCGCGCAAGCTGGAAGGGCTGCAAGATCCAGCGGGGTTTCAGGCCTGGCTCGCGGGTGTCGCGCGCGGCTTGGTGAAGAAGGCGCAAGGGCCCAAGGGGAAATCCAAGAAAGCAGCGGGCTCGCCCAAAGCTCCACCCCCGCGTGATCCGCGCGGCGCCGTCAAACAGCACGTGCAAGGCGTGCTCGGCGAGCTGAGCAACGACGAGCGCGTTGCCCTGGTGCTGGCCGATCTGGAAGGCGATTCGTACGAATCGATCGCCGCGACGCTGGGCACCACCGCCACTGACGCCGAACAGCTCGTCGAGCTCGCGCGCAGCAAGTTCGTCGACGGCCTCACGCGCGGCGCGGAGAGCAGAGCCGAGTCGGGCGCGCCCCCACCACCCGAGCAAGAGCTCGATCCTGGTCGCGTGCTCGGCAAGCGATTTCGCATCGACGAGCGCGTCGGTGAAGGCGGCATGGGCGCGGTGTTCCGCGCGACCGATCTCAAAACCGGCGCGAACGTAGCCGTAAAAACGCTCCTTCCCGAAGCCGCGAAGGACGCCGCGCTGCGCCGTCGCTTCGAACGCGAGGCCCAAATTCTGCAGAAGCTCGAGCACCCGAATTTCGTGCGCTTCGTCGAGTATGGCTCGGGCGCCTCCGAACCGGCCTACGTGGTGATGGAATTTCTCGACGGCAGCGCGC
>DASYCR010000581.1:0-5975 GCA_036500095.1 Polyangiaceae bacterium | reverse complement strand
AGCGTCGCGGCTGGCGTTCTCGACGCACCTCGCGCGGCGGCCTCACTGCGCCGCGATGGCCGCCGCAAAGCGCTGCGCGCAGCTCGGGCACAGTGCGGTCTCGCGATCGGTCGTCTTTACCGTGCCGTGGCCGTCTTCCATGATGCAGCCGCGCGTCGGGCAATGCTCGAGGCCGAGCGTGTGACCGAGCTCGTGCACCGAGGTCTTCCACAGACGCTCGCGCACGAGCGACTCTGGTGCGCCGCCGTTCTCCCAGGCGCGCTTCATGCGAAATGTGGAGAGCAAGCACGCCCGACCGTCGATCGCGCCGAGACCCAAAATGCCCCAGTTTGGCGCATTGCCCTTGCGAGTCACGATATCGACGTCCGTGACGGCCAGCAGCTTGCCCGGACCGATCGCGAGCCGCGGCAACCAGCTCAAAATACGCTCCGCGCGGTAACGCTTTTTTTCGGACGACTCCGCGCTTGCGGGGAGTGGCTGTCGCGCCTCGATCGCCACGGTCACCGGCGCGTGCTCGCGCAGCCCGCGCGCCGTTTGCTCGACTGTCTCCGGCGCAATCACGCCGAGCGGGATCAGGTGAACCACGAGCGTGTGCGGCGTTGCAGCGCTGCCTGTGATTGGGCCTTGTTCGGGAGGCATTGCTGGGCCGCTGGAGCTGCGCGTTTGCGCGGACGCGCTGCGCTCGGAGGTTGCGGCCAGGCCGAGCGCCATGAGGCAAAGCCTACGACTGAACATGGATGTTTGGACTCGTGGGTTGCTGAAGGCTTGGGAGCTGGCCCGAACACCAAGAAAAAGCGCCGGACTCGCGTACGCCCACGGGGTCGGCTGCGACGCGGTGCGCTGAGCGATCGGTCGCCGGCGCTGATATGGTTTATTGACCAGTAAAGACCATATGATATACTGGTATGGTGCCAAACACCGTCAAAAAGATCACGGTCAATGTGCCGGCCGCCGTGCTGCAGCGCGCCCGCGCTATTACTGGTCGCGGAATTACGGAGACCATTGTCGAGGGTTTGCTCGAGCTCGACCGAAAGCGCCGCCGCTCCGCGCTCCGTTCCCTGCGTGGCCGCGTACAGATCGAGCTCGATCTGGAGAGAACTCGACGTTGATCCTCGTCGACACTTCCGCGTGGGTAGAGTTCTTCCGTGGGCGTGAGCCGCTGGCGAGTCTCGTCGCTTCTCTGCTCGACGACAACGAAGTGGCGCTGTGCGGGCCTGTTCTCAGCGAGTTACGCCGGGGGATTCGCAGCGCGCGCGAACGCAGGCAAGTTCTCCCGCTGCTCGGCGCGTGCCACCTGCTCGAACAACCCGCTGCCTTGTGGGAAGAAGCCGGCGATCTCGGCTTTTCCCTCGCGCGCCGAGGCGCTCAGGTCAAGACGCTCGATCTGTTGATCGCGGTGTATGCTTTGACTCATCAGATCTCTCTGCTGACGCTCGATCGGGACTTTGCGCTGATCCGAAAAGCGGGCTTGCCGCTGGTGCTTGCCTCGGTGTGAAGCTTCGTCGAGCGCGCCGTCTGCCTACCGAGGTAGCGGTTTCCACGGATTCACGATCGGTACGCGCGCCTTTTCGTAGTCCGCGGTGTCACGCGACACGACCGTCAGGCCGTGGTGCAGCGCGGTGGCGGCGATCAGGAGATCCGGCTGCGAAAAGGTGTGACCGACCTTGCGACCGCCTCCGACCAATAGCCGCCACTTGAGCATCACGTCCTCGCTGACCTGAAGAACCCGGCTCTCGAACATGGGCCGCACCGTGTGCGTCAGCCAGTGGTTGAGCTCGACGCGTCGGGTTGCGTCCGCGACTTGTTCGATGCCGAAACGGATCTCCGCGAGCGTGACGCTGCTGACGCACAAAAGATCGAGCGGCTGAAGGCGGATGAAGGCGACGACGTTAGCGTTGGGCTTCGGGCGACGAAGCTCGGACAACACGTTGGTGTCGAGCAACCAGCCCGTCATAGCTTTACGGCGCGAACCGGCAATCGAGCGCGTTTGGGCTCGAGTTCGACGTTTCGATAAGGCGACGCGCGCATGGCAGACACCAACGCTTGACCGCTGCGATCGCCCTTCAAACGGTGAAATTCCTCCGCAGAAACGAGCACCGCGGCCTCGCGCCCGTGGACGGTCACGTGCTGCGGGCCGTCGCTTGCGACGCGCCGCACGAGCTCACTGAAGTGCGCCTTGGCGTCTTGCAAGGGCCAAAGACCCGTACGCTGCAGGGGTCGCGCTCGCCGCGTCGGCGAGGCGTTTGCTTTGGATCTAGTCATCCTGACTAGAATAGCGCAGGTGGGAGTTGGGCTCAATAAACGCCGCCCGCGCCGCGTCGATCGCCTGATCGAGCGCGGAACCTGATCTGCCATGGTGCTTGGGAACACGGCGATCGTCGTGGCGTTTTGGTACGCAAATAGCGTCGGTCTTTCGTCCAGCCGACGCTAGTGGTACAAGCTCTCGCGCGCGCAGCGCGCGCGCAGATTTCACGCTGAGCGTTCGGACGAACTCGCGATGTATTGGGGCCCATTTTCTCAGAGTCGAGCGACATCACGGCGGTGGTTCCTGCCGCTCACGGCTCTCGTGCTCGTTGCTTGCGGCACGAGCAACCGCACCGTGTCCGAGGGACAACCCGGCGCGGGCGGCGCGGCTGGCGCGTCGGGCAGTAGTGGCAGCGGCAATGCGGGCAACGCGGGCAACGTGAGCGGCGGAGCGAGTGGCAGTGCGGGTGCGGCGGGCTCGAGCGGAGGCGGTGTGGCCGGCACGAGTGGAGTGAGCGGCAGCGCGGGTTCGGCGGGAGACGCGGGCGGCGCGAGCGGCAGCGGCGCCAATGGCGGCAGCGCGGGTACCGGAGGTGCCACGTGCGTTCTCGCTTGCACCGGCACGCAAGTTTGCAAAGACGGCGCCACTTGCGTGGACTGCCTCGACACCGACCCACCGCGCTGCGACGCGGACAACACGCCGTCACAGTGCATCAACAATACGTGGACACCCCAAACCCCGTGCAGCGGCCAAACCCCCGCCTGTAGCAACGGTATATGCGCCGGGGCCAAGCTGACCGGCAGCATCGTAACGGCCGGCATGGCCGTGCTCAGCAACGCGAGCGTGCGCTTGGCAGAGCACGGGCTCGAATACACACCCACCATTTGCGGCAACCTGCCCGGCGGCACGGTCTGCGTATCCGGAGGCCTTCGACCATGAGACAGAAAACACTGATAGGTTCACTCGTTTTTGCCGTCGCGCTAGGCAGCGTGGCGACGCTCGTCGTCGAGCGCGTGCGCGCCGCGGGTATCCCGGCGACCAATACGCTCAGTTACTCGGGTCTGCTCACGGACGCGATGGGTGTGCCGCTCACCGCCACGAGCAAGAACATCGAGATCACCCTGTGGGACGCGGTCACCGCCGGTAACAACCTGTGCGACACCAAGGCGATGGCCGCTGCGCTCACGGCGGGCAGGTTCACGATCGCACTCGACCCATCCTGCACGGCCAAGGTGCACGTGAACAAGAACGTCTGGGCGGAGGTGCTCGTCGATGGCACGACGCTCGGACGAACACCGCTCGGCGCGGTGCCGTATGCGGTCGAGACGGATCATGCTGTGAGCGCGGACAGCGCGACCAGTGCCACGTCAGCAACGACCGCAACCGGCGCTCTCGACACTCGCATCAAGGCGCTGGAGACCGGCGTACCGAAAGTGACTACGTGGACCGAGTTTGCGGTCAACGCTGGACCGGCACCCTTGACCTCAGCGGGTTCCATTACGAACGGCAGCACGACTGCTCGTTGGCGCCGAGTTGGAGACAGCGTGCAATTGCGCGTCGAAACCATATTTACTGGAGCGCCCACTCCCAGCGGCCAATTGTTTTGGGCACTGCCGGCGAGCCTGTTGGCGAACGTCACCAGCGTATCGAGAGCGAACGTCGGCACCGCGGTGGTTTGGACAAATGGTACATCGCTTGCTCAAACGTGCGAGGTTGAGCTGACCGCGGCAGGGAATGAACTGTATGCGTACTGCACGGGGGCCGGCGGACCGCTTACAACGACGTCGCCGGTCTCGCCCCCCGCTGAAGTCGACTTCGACGTCTGGTATCCCGTCCAAGGTTGGACGGTCACGCAGTAAAGCTCACAGCGGCTTAGCCGCCCGCGCCGCGTCAATCGCCTGATCCAGCGCCGAAGGGCTGAACCCAATCAAGATCTGACCCATCAGATCGATCACCGGAATGCTCGAGCCCGAGCGGCCGGCGCGCGCGAGTTTTTGGCGCATCTCCGCGTTGGCGACTTCGTTTTCGTCGATGTCTTTGTCGATCACGGTCACGCCGCGTTGCTTGAGGTAGCGCGCGGTGTCGTGGCACGGCTTGCACCAGGAGGCCCCGTAGATGATGGCCGTGATGCCGCTCGCCGCGGCTTTCTTGGCGGCGCTCGCCACGGCCTCGGGCGTCGAGCCCGACGGCGCAGGGACGGCGCTCGGCGCGAGCGCTTCGAGGCGCGCTGTGCGCTTGCTGGCGCCGAGCTCGTCCCACGCGGAGCGCGGCATGGTCTTCACGCGGTAGGCGCCGGTTGCGGTGACCTCGTTCAGATTGGCGACATAGACGAGCTTGCCGGTGCCGTCTTCGCGGGTCGTCACCACGACGCGCACTTGGTCGCGGCTGTCTTTGGGTACGTCTGCCGGCTTTTGCACGACGTGGAAGTCGCCCTTGTCGTCGATCCAGGTAAGGAGCAAGTTCGGCGTGTCGTCGCGGAGCTCGAGCGGCGGCAGCTCCGCGGGCTCGGGAGTCGCGCCGGTGGTGTCCGCTTGCGGCGTTTCGTGTTTGCGGCACGCAGAGAGCGCGAGCGCGGTCACGAGCAGCGTGCCGAACGAGCGTGCGAACCTCACGCGGCGCCTCCAGCGTCCGTGCGAGCGAGCAGGTCCGACAGCGTGAGCCACTCTTCCGTCATCTTCTCGACCTTGCTCGCCAATGCTCGTTCCTCGTTCACCTGAGCGTGCAGCTGTTCCCAATTTCCGCCAGCGGATTCGCGCAAAACCTTGCGATATGCCTCAAGTTGCTCCTCTCCCTGGGCGATTGCAAGCTCGAGCTCCTTCACGCGTTTTCGCTTCCGCTCGAGCTCCCGCGCGTCCGTCTTGCGGCTTTGGCGCTCCTGTGCGCTTGTTGCGGGCGTCGCCGCCGCGGCCTTGGCGCTGCGCGCTTGGCGTTCGCTGCGCGCTTGGCGCTCGGTGCGCTCGGCGCGCTGCGTGGCGAGCTCGGCGTCCGCGCGCTGCTTGCGCAGCAAAGCCTCCGAGTAATCTTTGAAGCCGCCGTCGTACAGATCCACGCCGTTGGGCGTGAAGCAGAGCGTACGCGTCGTGACCGTCTCCAAGAAGCGGCGGTCGTGCGAGATCAGAATCACGGTGCCCTCGAAATCACAGAGCGCTTCTTCCAAGATCTCGGCCGCCGGAATGTCCAGGTGATTGGTGGGCTCGTCCAAGAACAATAGATTGCGCGGCTCGAGCAAGAGTTTCGCGAGCGCGAGGCGCGTGCTCTCGCCGCCGGACAAGCTCGACACCTGGCGCAGCGGATCGTCGCCGTAGAAGCGGAAGCGCGCGAGGTACTGGCGCGCGCCGTCGACGTTGAAGTCGCCGCGCACGCTCCGCACTTCGTCCACGCAAGTCTTCTTCGGATCGAGCGAGCCGAGGTGTTGATCGAAATAGCCTTCATACAGATTCGTGCCGCGTCGCACGTCACCGCGATCGGCGGCTTCGCCGCGGCCCGCGAGCAGCTTCAAGAGCGTGGATTTGCCGCAGCCGTTCGGCCCGACCACGCCCACGCGATCGCCGCGGCGCACCAGGATCTCGATGCCCGAAAATAATTGATTCGGTCCACGCTCGGCGGCGAGCCCCTTGGCGTCCAGCACGATGTCGCCGCTGCGCGGCGTCTCCGCGAAGCGAAAGCGCACGCGCTCTGCCCGCGCCCAGACGTCCTCCGGACGGTCCACGCGGTCGAGCTTTTCCAGCAT
>DASYCR010000580.1:0-11441 GCA_036500095.1 Polyangiaceae bacterium | reverse complement strand
CGTCGCGGCTGCTGCGCCAGCCGCCGTACCAGCCGTGCCTGCCGCTCCCGCGGCGCCGGCCGCTCCAGCCGATCGCGATCCGCCCGGTGCCGCGCCAGCGTTGCCGACCAACATGGACAAGATCGCGCAAGCTGCCGACGTGCCCTACCGCCCGAAGCCAGGTAGCCAGCTCGTGAAGTTCAATCTGCAAGACGCGGATTTGGCCGAGCTCGTCAATCACATCAGCGGCCTCACCGGCAAGCGCTTCATCTACGGCGCGAAGGTTCGCCAGATCAAGGCCACCGTAGTTTCGCCCGAGCCTGTCACGCTGGAAGAAGCGTACCAGGCGTTTCTGTCGATTCTCGACGCGAACGGCATGACCGTCGTGCCGCACGGACGCTTCCTGAAGATCATCGACAGCGGCGGCGTGGTTACGCAGCCCACGCCCGTGTTGGCGCGCGGCGAGCCGGTGCCCGACACCGATCGCGTCGTCACGCGCCTGTATCGTCTCGAACATGTCGGCGGGGACGAAGCGGTCGCGCTGCTCGGCAAATTCAAGAGCAAGGACGGCGATATCTCGGTGTACGCGCCGGGTCACCTGCTGATCATCACGGACACCGCGGTGCAGGTCAGGCGTCTGATCCGCATCGTCGAGGAGATCGACGTGGGCGGCTCGGGCCAGCACATGTGGATCGAGCCCGTGCGCAACGGCGCCGCTCAAGAGCTCGCCAAGCGCGTCAACGAACTGTTCGACATGGGAGCCAACGGCGCGGCGCCAGCAGCGGGCGCGGCGGGCGCGGCGGCCGCCGCGGCGCGCTCGGGCGGACTGAGCAAGGTGATCCCAGACGAGCAGACCAATTCGCTGATCATCGTCGGTACTCAGGAGTCGTACGAGCGCCTGCTGGAGGTGCTCAATCGTCTCGACGCGCAGTCGGCCGAGACCGGTAAGATCCACGTGCTCCGCTTGCAGCATGCGATGGCCGAGGAAATGTCGCAGGTGCTGACGCAAATGCTGGGTGGCGCCGGCGGCGGCGGGGGGGCCAAAGGCGCAGCGCCCGCGCCGGGCGGAGGAGGCGGCAGCGCGAACGGTACCTTCGAGGGCGACGTGCGCGTGGTCGCAGACAAGCCGACCAACTCCCTGATCGTCAACTCTTCCAACCGCGACTTTGCGGCGCTGCGCTTGGTGGTCGACAAGCTCGACCGCGCGCGCCGGCAGGTCTTCATCGAGTGTGTGATCATGGATCTGTCCGTGTCGGACAAGACCACGGTCGGCGTTTCCTTTCACGGCGGCGATCGCTCTGCCAACGGCACGACGTTCCTCGGCGGCTTCAACGCGGGCAAATCGGTGCTCTTCCCGAGCGATCCGAGCTTGCTGCAGGGCTTCGCGGCCGGCGTGCGCGGGCCGGACATCGCGGGTACCAACACGCTGCTCGGCACGGGCCTCAGCATTCCGGCGTTCGGCGTCGTTTTGAACGCGCTCGCTTCGTCCGGCAAGTCGAACATCCTGGCGACGCCGCACATCATCGCCACGGACAACGTCGCGGCCGACATCAGCATCGGCGAAAATATCCCGCTGCAGACCAACGTCGGCGGCGGCTTGCCTTCGGCGTTGCCGGGCGCGGCCGGCGCGGCGCCTGGCATCGGCGGCTTGCTCGGCGGGCTCGGCGGGCTCGGCCTGGGCGGTTTTGCCGCGCCTCGCCAGGACGTCGGCAACAAGATCAAGGTGACTCCGCACATCAACGAATCGAACCAGGTGCGGCTCGAGATCGATCAGGAGAGCAGCGCGCCCGGCGCGGCGTCCGGCGCGCTCGGTGTCGTCTCGATCACGAAACGCACCGCGCAGACGACCGTGGTCGTGCAGGATCAGCAGACCGTCGTGATCGGCGGCCTGATGAGCGACGAATACACGACCTCGCGCACCAAGGTCCCGGTGCTCGGTGACTTGCCGCTGCTCGGAGCGCTCTTTCGTAGCTCCGAGGTCAGCATGGGCAAGAAGAACCTGCTGCTCGTGCTCACGCCGCACGTGATTCGAGATCAGGACGATCTGCGCCGGATCTTCGAGCGTAAGATGCAAGAGCGCCAGGAGTTCTTGGACCGCTACCTGGTGTTCTCCGGTGAGGATTGGACGCCGCCCAAGGATTGGACGCGCACGAACGGCCTGGTCGAAGACATTCGCAAGGCGTACGCGGAGATCGAGGAGCAGACCGTGCTCGAGAACGAGAGCAAGACTCGCAAGCTCGAGCCGCGCCTGCCGAGCCCACCGATCGAGATGCCGGGCGACGTACGCAATCTCGGCACCGGTACGACCAACGGCGCAGCCCCTCCGCCCGCCGCGGCGCCCGGGGCCGCGCCGCAGACGCGTGCTCCGCGTGGAGTCGTTGGCCCGAACCCACCGCCGCCGGCGGGCACGCCAGCTCCGCCCCCACCGCCGCCCGCGCCGCCACAACAAGGCGACAACTCGCCGCTGCGCATCAACCCGATCGCGCGCAGCGTGAGCGTGGATCGCGTGGAGTAAGCGATGCAAGAGCAGCGCGCCCTCGGCAATATTCTGGTGCGCCACGGCGTGGTCGCCGAAGAACTACTCGAACCGCTCTATCAGCAGCAGCGGGAGAAACCTTCGCCGCTGCTCGAGCTCTTGCTGTCGGCCAAGGTCGCTACGGCGGGCGACGTCGCGCGCGCGCTGGCGGCCGAGTGCCAACTGCCGTTTCGCGAGCGCATCGACGTGGGCTCGGTGCCGGCCGATATCGCGACCAAGCTGCCGATCGGCTACGCCAAGGCGCATAAATTGCTGGTGATCGGTGAGTTCGCCGATCGCGTGGAGGTCGTCTGCGCCGATCCGATGGACGTGAGCGGCGTCGACGACATCCGCGCCGCGTTCGAGAAGCCCGTCGTGCTGAGCGTGGCGCCGGCCGACACCGTAATCGACGCGATCAATCAGGTGTTCGAGCGCCAACAAACGATCAGCGAGCTCGAAACCGACGAGAACATCAGCGACGAGTCGGAAATAGACATCCTCGACTCGGACGAGGACGCGCCGATCATTCGCTGGGTGAACGGACTTTTTTCGCAGGCGGTCAAGGAGCGCGCGAGCGACATTCACATCGAGCCGGAGGAGCGCGAGGTGCTCGTCCGCTACCGCGTGGACGGTCAGCTGTACGTCGCGCGTCGCGCCAGCCGCCAGTTCATGAGCTCGGTGATCGCGCGCGTGAAGATCATGGCCGGGCTGAACATCGCCGAAAAGCGCCTACCGCAGGACGGTCGTATCTCGCTGCGCATCGCGGGTCGCAGCATCGACGTGCGCGTCTCCACCATTCCGACCAGCCGCGATCACGAGCGGATCGTGATGCGCCTCCTGCACAAGACCAGTAAATTGCTGGACTTGGCCGAGGTCGGCTTCGCCGAGCGGGACCTACAGCTGATGGACTATCTGATCCATCGCCCGAACGGGATCCTGCTCGTGACGGGCCCCACGGGTAGCGGCAAGACGACGACTTTGTACGCCTGCTTGAACAAGATCAATCGTCCCAAGGTCAACATTCTGACCGCGGAGGATCCGGTCGAATACGAGATCGGCGGCATCCACCAGCTCGCCGTGCAGGCCAAGATCGGGCTCACCTTCGCCAGCGCCCTGCGCGCGTTCTTGCGCCAAGATCCGGACGTGATCATGGTCGGCGAAATCCGCGATCGTGAAACGGCGGAAATCGCCATCCACGCCTCGATGACCGGCCACTTGGTGCTCAGCACCTTGCACACCAACGACGCGGCGAGCGCGGTCACGCGCCTGGTGGAAATGGACATCGAAGCGTTCTTGGTGCGCTCCACGGTGATCGGCATCCTGGCTCAGCGCCTCGTGCGCGTGCTGTGTCCGCACTGCAAGGAGCAATATCAAGCGACGCCGCTCGAGCTGTCACAGATCGGCATTGACCCGGAACGCACGCGACGGCGCGATGAACGCGTGCTCTCACCTCGTTACTCCGTGCACGGCGTCGACTATCAACCCGTCGGCTGGCGCGGCCCGGGCATGCCGCTGCTGTATCGCGCGGTCGGCTGTGATCTCTGTGAAAACAAGGGCTTCACGGGCCGCATGGGCATCTATGAGCTCTTGATCGCGGACGACGTGGTCGGCGCGCTGGTGCTCGCGAGCGCGGACGCCATGACCATCAAGCGCGCCGCGCAATCACAAGGCATGGATTCGCTGCGCGACGACGGCGCGCGCAAGGTCTTGCTCGGCCTCACCACGGTGGAAGAGGTCGTGGCCGCCACTCAAGAAGACGTCTTCGTAGATGCCTGACAGGATTCAGCTTGCCGCCGCAACATCCACGCTGGCTGCGTTGGCCGCTGCGGTGCGTGCTCACGTACGAGAGTACGCTCCGCGCGCTCCTCGCGGCCGCCTTGCCATCGTGGCGTTGCGTTGCAATCTGAAACTCGGACGATAGGTCTATGGCTGTCTTCGAATATCGCGGAATTTTGGTGGCGTCCGGCAAGCCGGTCAAAGGCTATCGCGACGCCGACAACGCGAAGTCGCTGCGCGCGCTCTTGAAGCGCGACGGCATCTTGCTGACGCTCGCCAGTGAAGAGAGCGCCGAGAAGGCGGCCGCGCAGAAAAAGCGGATCAACCTGCTCGCGTTCTTCCAGCGTCCCAAAGTGTCGGACGTCGCGGTGATGACGCGCCAGCTCGCCACCTTGGTGCGCGCGGGCGTGCCCTTGGTCGACTCGATCGCGGCGCTCACCGAGCAGGTGGAGAAAGAGCAGCTCGTGCGCGTACTCACCGCCGTGCGTGAGGCGCTCAACGAAGGCACGAGCTTCGCCAAGAGCTTGGAGGTGCACCCGGGCGTGTTTCCGACGCTGTACATCAACATGGTGGCGGCGGGTGAGGCCTCCGGCACGCTGGAAGCCGTGCTCGAGCGCTTGGCCGACTTCATGGAGGGCCAGGCACGCCTGCGCGGCAAGGTCACCGGCGCGCTCGCCTATCCGATCATGATGATGATCGTCGGTACGCTGATGGTGAGCCTGCTGATGGTGGCGGTCGTGCCGAAGGTGACCAGTATCTTCGAAAATCTGGGGCACGCGCTGCCCTGGTACACGCAGCTCCTGATCTTCGTCTCCAGTATCTTCGCGAACTACTGGTGGGCGATGATCCTGGTGATCGGCGGCGGCATCACCTGGTTTCGCCGCTGGAAGCGCACGCCCGAGGGCAAACTGCGCTGGGACACGATTCGCCTGGCCTTCCCTATTTTCGGGCGGCTCACGCTGCTCGTGTCGGTCGCGCGCTTTTCGCGCACGCTCGCCACGCTGCTCTCGAGCGGCGTGCAGCTGTTGCAGGCCATGGAAATTGGCCGCGCCGTTTTGGAAAATGAGCGGCTCGAGAGCGTCGTGTCGGAGGCGATCGGCTCGATCCGCGGCGGTGAGAGCATCGCGGAGCCGCTCAAGCGCAGCAAGCGCTTCCCGCCGATGGTGACGCACATGATCGCGGTCGGCGAGAAGACCGGCCAGCTCGAACAAATGCTGGAAAACGTCAGCCGCGCCTACGAGGCCGACGTCGAGGTCAAGGTCATCGCGCTCACCAGTATGCTCGAACCGCTAATGATCGTGCTGCTCGGCGGCATCGTGGGCTTCATCGCCATGGCCATTCTGATGCCGTTGATTCAGATGAACGAGCTCGTGCAATGAGAGTGAGGAGTTCGAGTAGCAGCGACCATCGCATCCGCTTCCCTTGGGAGCGTCACGGCAGCTTGCTGCGCGTCTTGCAATTGGGTCGCTTGCGGCCCGCGCTCGCGGTGCTGCTCGCGCTCGGTTTCTTGATCGTCGTCGCGTTGCGCGAGCGTCGCAGTTCGGGCGTGCGGCAGACGCGAGCCACCTTGCTCTCGGTGCGCCGCGCGATCGACGAGTACCGCGCGGACAGCGACGGCGGCTGTCCGAACCCGCTCGAAAAAGCCATGAGTTACGGTAATTTCAAGGAGATCCCCAGCGATGCTTGGGGTCACCCGCTACGCTTCGTCTGTCCGGGCGCACACGCGGGAGCTGACTACGAGCTCTCGAGTGACGGCCCTGACGGTGAACCTGGCGGCGTCGACCGGATCGAATGAACGAGGACATCAATGAACATCATGCGACAAATGCGAGAGCTTCTAGTTTGGTCACAACGCGCGGCGCGGCGCGCCCGGCGAGGTCGCTGGCAACGCGGCGTCACGCTGATCGAAGTTCTGATCGTGGTGGCGATCCTAGCCATGGTCGCCGGAGGCGTGGCCGTCTTCGCGCTGCCGAAGTTCCGAGAGTCGCAGATCAAGCAAGCCGAAATCGGCGCGCGCGTGATCCGCACCGCGATTCAGCAGTGGCAAGCCGCCAACAACGAGTCGACCTGCCCGACGATCAGCCAGCTCGTTCAAGAGAAAGATCTCGACCCAGGGCAAAACAACAATGATCCCTGGAACAAGCCGTACACGCTGAACTGCAGCGACGACGACGTGACCGTCACCTCCAGCGGCCCCGACAAGCAAAAGGGCACCAAGGACGACGTGATCGTGCCCAAACCGATGAGCGCACAAAACGCGCCGTAGTCGAGTGGTCTAAGATGGCCGTGACCTTTGGATTGAGAGCGTGTGCGGAACCTGGAGGTTGGTTTCGGTGCGTTCCTTCCAGGGCCTGTCTGATCCTGCCAAAGACTTCGAGGGCGTCCCAGCGCGGGCTCACGCTGCTCGAGGTCCTGATCGTCGTGGTGCTGATCGCGCTGCTCTCGGGCACCATTCTATTTGGGCCGGGCATGCTGGAAGCGAGCCGCATGCGCGCCGCGGAGACCTTGATCGTGAGTAGCGTGCGGCAGGGGTTGACCGTCGCCAATAGCAGCGGTCGCCCGACACGCTTGGCGTTCGACTTCGACAAGGAGTCGATCACGCTCGAACAGGCGAACACCAGCGTGGTGGTGCGCGGCAAGAGCAAGGACGCCGCGGACGGCATCGAACCGGCTGACGAGCGCGAAAAAAAAGCGCGCGCGGAATCGGATCGCATTTTGGAGGGTCCGCACCCGGCCAAGCCGAGTTTTCACGCGATCGCGGGTCTCGGTACCGCTACGGGCGCTGGCCAGGCGCGCGAGCTCGGCAAGGGCGTGGAGTTCATCAGCGTCCAGACCGATCACGACGAGGATCCGCGCACGAGCGGCCGCGCGTATCTGTATTTCTTCCCGGGCGGCGCCACCGAGCGCGCCTCGATCCAACTCAAGCGTCAGGGCGACGAGGGCGGCGTGACGGTGGCGGTGAGCGCGCTCACGGGCCGCGCCAAAATTCTGTCGGGTCGCGTCGATTTGAAACCGTTGCGCGACGACGAAGACTCCGGGGAGCAGACGGTCGAATGACTCTGCACGCGCCCTTACTGCTTCGGCTCCGTGCGCACGGCTTCACGCTGCTCGAGGTGCTCGTCGCGATCGCGATCTTGGGCCTCGGCCTGACCGTGATCTTGGGCTCGCAGGTGGGCCTGTTCTCGAGCGCCTCACGCGGCGAGCGCATCGGTGTCGCCACCAATCTCTTGCGCTGCAAGATGAGCGAGCTCGAGGTGAAGCTCTTGCAGCAGGGGTATCCAATTGGCGACCAGCACGATGAAGGACCGTGCTGCGGCGACGACGACACCAACGAGGGCTACCACTGTACCTGGAAGATCGAGGCCGTGAAGCTGCCGGAGTTGCCGCTCGGCGCGGACGGCGGCGTGAACTCCGCGGGCGACGGCGGCGGTTTGGACTTCGGCGCGCTCGGTAGCTTCACCCAGCTCGGCAAGGGCGGCGCGAGCCCGCTCGGCACCGCGACGACTCCAGGCGGTCTCGCTCAGTCACTCAGCAACGCGCCGAGCCCCGCGGGCCTCTTGCCGATGATGATGAGCATGGTCTACCCGAACTTGAAGCCGATGCTCGAGGCGAGCATTCGCAAGCTCACGGTCACCGTCCAATACAAGGAAGGCAAGACGCCGCGCGAGCTCTCGGCCAGCCAATACGTGACGAACCCGCAGCAAGGGCAGCTCGATCCGTTCGCCATGGAAGGCGGCGTGCCGCCGGGTGGCGGCACGCTACCGCCGGGAGGCGGCACGCTACCGCCGTTTGGAGGCCATTGAGCATGGCCGCGGAACGCGCGGGTCATAGTCGCGGCTTCACGCTCGTGGAGCTCCTAGTTGCGATCGCCATCATGGCCGGCATCTCGGCCCTGATCTACGGCGCGTTCGCCGGCATGCGCCACACGCGCGAGGGTCTCGAGCGCTTGCAGGATCGCTATCGCGAGGGGCGCTTGGCGATGGCTCGTATGACGCGCGAACTGCAGAGCGCGTACATTTCGATGCACGTACCGATCAATCCGGCATTTCAGACGCAAAAGACGGCCTTCATCGGCAGTACCGGGACGCCGGCGGATCGCATTGATTTCGACTCGTTCTCGAATCGCCGCATCGAGCGCAACTCTCACGTGTCCGATCAATGTGAGCTCTCGTTTTTCGGACAGACCAGCACGGTGGATTCGGGCGCGACGGATCTCGTGCGTCGCGTCAGCACCAAGCTCGATCTCAATCCCAAGAAGGGCGGCCACATCGAGTCGCTCGCCACCGACATCGATCTGTTCGATCTGCACTATCTCGATCCGTTGACGGGTTCCTGGCTCGAGACTTGGGACACCACTCAATCCATCACCGGCCAACCGGCGCGTCTGCCGGTGCAGGTCAAGATCTTGCTCGTGTTGAACGGCGGCGCCCGCGGCGGCAGCGGTCGCGGCCGCGACACCATTCGTCTGATCACGCGCGTTCCGATCCCGATCGAGAACGCACTGGCCTTTGCGGTGATGCAGTGAAGCTCCCGGACTGGCTCACGCGCAAGCGCACGCTCCGCGGTAAGCAGCGCGGAGTCGCGCTGATCATGGTGCTCGCCGCACTCACGGTGCTGACCGTGATGCTCACCGAGGTGCAGGACGAGAGCGCGGCGGAGTTCGGCGCGGCGATGTCGGCGCGCGACGCGATGGTCGCGGAATATGCCGCGGTCAGCGGGGTGAATCTGGCGCGCTTGCTGATCGCGTCCGAGCCGACCGTGCGCCGCTCGCTCAGTCTGATTTTTGCGCTGCTCGGCGGGCCGCGGCAGATCCCGGTCTGGCAGTTCGCCGATCGTATTTTGGGTGCTTTCAACGACAAAGACGCCGCCGCGGGCTTCTCGTTGCTGGCAGGCGTTGACCCCAAGAAGGGCAAGAATTTGGGGTTGGAGGGCGCCGGCTGGGAGCTCACCATCGTCGACGAAGACTCGAAGATCAATCTCAACTTGGCTGCGCGCGCGAGCCTGATTTCCGAGTTGCACGAGGCGAACGAGATCATCTCGCTGATCGGGCCGCCGCAGTTCTCGCCGATGTTCGAGGGGCGCGACGCCGACGGCCAATTCTCGGATCGGCAGGCCATTTGCGCCGCGATCTTGGATTGGGCGGACCCCGATCAGGACCAAGCGGTGTGCGATCCGACGTCGTCGACGGCGCAGCAAACCGGCTCCGAAGACTCGTTTTATCAGCTGCTGAAAAAGCCGTACCAGCGCAAGAACGCCGCCTTCGACAGCTTGGAAGAACTGCACATGGTGCGCGGCATCAGCGACGATTTTTGGTCGACCTTCATCGACCCGGATCCGGACAAGCCTGACAAGCGCAACGTGACCGTCTGGGGTCAGGGTCAGATCAACGTGAACACGGCTCCGCCGATGGTGTTGCTCACGCTGGTGTGCGAGGCCTCCAAGAACACGGCGCTCGTCTGCACCGATCCGAACGAGGCGCAGAAGTTCTTGATGGCGCTCACCATGCTGCGTGGCTTTCTGCCGGGCCTGCCGATGTTCGGCAGCCCGAAGGATTTCACGGCTGCCCTGCAGCAAACCGCGGCGCCCGCGCCAGGCGCGGCCGCGCCCGCCATGGGCGGCAGCCCGGTGCAGATGGTGATGCAGGCCCTCGGCCTTCAGCCGATTCCGTTGGTCTCTCCCGCGCAAACCGAGGCGTCGATCGGCGTCGAGAGCAAGGTCTTTAGCATCTATGCGCGTGGCTACGTGCACTCCGGCAAGCGCGAGACCAACGTGCACATTCACGCGGTCGTGGATTTTCGAGGCGCGCCGTCGCCACAGCAGGTGATGCAGCAGCAACTCACCAACCTCATGAATCAAGCGAACGGCACTGGCGGCGCGAGCAGCACGCCGCCTCCCGCTGGTAGCGCGAATCAGATCAACGGCGTGACTTTGCCGCCCGGCATGACTCCCGATGGCATAATGTCCGCGCTCAAGCCCGGCTCCGGCGGGAATGTGGTCTATTACCGGGTGGATTGAACTAGGATTAGAGCGAGGAATTTCCGAAGGGCATCATGGCGCGTTACATCGGCATCGACATCGGCACGAGCCAGGTTCGGGTGGCCGTGCTCAGCACGGGCTACAAGCGCACGCGCGTCGAAGCCTTGCAAGAGGTGGCGCTCACGGGCGCCCCGTCCGTGGACGACGCGGTTGCGTCGGCGGCGCGTGCCCTGCTGCCGCACAGCGACGGCGTCGCCGCTGCAATCGACGGGGATTCGTCGTTCGTGCACCGGCTCAGTTTGCCGGCCACCGCGCGCAAGCAACTGCAGGAAGTGTTGCCCTTCGAGCTCGAAGCGCAGATGCCGATCGATATCGCCGAGCTAGTCTGGGATTTTCGCGTTCTACGCGGTACGAGCCCGAGCGCCCCGATCGACGTGATGGCCGCGGCCGCGCGCACCACGCACGTGCAGGCGCGCATCGATCTCATCAAGCGTGCGCTCGGTCGCGAGCCGGATCGCATCGGCTGCGGGCCGCTGGCGATGAGCAACTTGGCGCTGCTCACGCCGGAGCTGCGGGGTGTGGCTCCGATTGCGATCGTGGATCTCGGCAGTCGGCGCACGGAGGTGACGGTGCTGCAAAATGGCGAGGCGTCGTTCGTGCGCACGCTGTCGCGGGGCGTGGCCGGTTTGCCGGATACCGCGCCTGCGCTGGTCAGCGATCTGCGGCAGACCCTGCTCGCGTTCCTGGCCGTGAGCGATCAACCGGTGGCCGAGGTCATCCTGATCGGCGGCGGAGCGAACGCCGCCGGCGCGGACGCCTATCTCGCGCACCAGCTCGGCATCCCCGTGCGCGGTTTGCCGGCGCTCGAGGTCGAACTCGCGACGCCCGAGCTCGCTTTGGCTCTGCCGCGCTTCGGCAAAGCGATTGCGCTTGCCACGGGTTTGACTGGCAAGGCGCTCGATCTGAACTTGAGGAGCGGCTCGCTCGCGTATCAGCGCGGCTACGGCATTCTGAAGGAGAAGGCGCCGCTCTTGTCGGGCTTGGCGGCGGCGCTCGCGGTAAGCTTCGTCTTCTCGTCGTGGGCCGAGCTGCGGGGGCTCGGCCGTGAACATGAGCTCCTGGGTCAAGCCCTGCAAGCACAGAGTCAGAACGCGCTCGGCGAGGGCAGCAGCGATCCGGAGCGGGTCGAAGAGCT
>DASYCR010000579.1:0-2952 GCA_036500095.1 Polyangiaceae bacterium | reverse complement strand
AGTGGCGACCGCCGACCTGACCGGAGCAGCCAGAGCCGTGCCGAGCGTGGAATGCGCGGCCTCCGGCGGGGCTGTCGGCCGCGGCAGCGAAGCGCGCTCCGCGTGGCGACTGCGAAGCAGAGCTACACCGGCAAACGCCAGGCCCACCAGCGTCAGCGAGCCGAGCGTCCCGGCCGACACACGCGTGAAGGTGCGGCGTAGCCGCGCGCGCCGAGCCAAATTCCCGACTTGCTCGAGCAGCTCCGGATCACCCGGACGAAATGCCAATGCGCGATTGAACAGAGCCGCGGCCGCCAGATGGTCACCCTGGTCCCGCGCGCTTTCCGCTCTGCGCGCGAGCGCCGCGACGACGCGCGACTCGTAGCGCTCGCGATAGGCCGCCGGAGCACGCAAGAATTCGAAAATCTCCGCGCGTGGTTCGCCGAAATCCACGAGGGCAAGCTCGGCGCCCAGCGCGTCGGCAAAGGCGCGCGCGGACTCGTAGCGACCCGACGCCTCGCGGGCGAGCGCCTTGTTCAGGATCTCCGTGAGGCCAATACCCACCGTGGGCCGCGCGCGATCCGCGGGCGTGAACACGCCGTCGAGCACGCGCCGCAAAACCTGCGCCGGGTTCTTGCCGTCGAAAGGCAACTTGCCCACGAGCGCTTCGTACAAAAGAACGCCGAGCCCGAACACGTCCGAGCGGCCGCTCACCTCGCCGCCTTCGATCTGCTCGGGCGCCATGTGCGCGGGCGAGCCGAGCACTTGACCCGTCGAGGTCACACCTTGCGCATCGAGCAGCTTGGCGATGCCGAAATCCGTTATTTTGACGCGCGCGGCGCGGATAGACTCCGCCGAGGCCTCGCTGCCCGGCGGTTCTTTCGGCAACTCGATCAACACGTTTTCCGGCTTGATGTCGCGGTGAATGACGCCCAGGCCGTGCGCGTGATCGAGCGCATTCGCCACCTCGATGGCGATCGACGCGGCCACCTCGGCGGGCAAGAAACCGTGCTCTTGGATCAGCGCGCGCAAGGTGGTGCCGCGCACGAGCTCCTGCACCAGATAGCGCTCGGGATCGCTCACGTCCGAGACGTCGTAGACCTCGACGATGTTCGGGTGCTTGACCTTGGCGACCGCGCGCGCCTCGCTCACGAAGCGCGCCGCGACCTCTTTGTTCTCACGCAGGTGCCCGTGAATGATCTTGACCGCGACGTCTCGGCCGAGCCGTTTGTCACGGGCGCGGTACACGATGGCCATGCCGCCATGGCCGATTTTCTCCAAGAGCTCGTATTTTTCGAGCTCGGGCGCTTGCTCGACGGGTACGCTCAGCAGGGCGCATCACCCCCGGGACGAGTGAACCAGTCTTGGAAGGCCAGATCACGATCCGCAACTGAGAGCCAGACCAGCGCGACAACCGGCGCGGCCGGCGCCCGCTGTTTCGCTACTTGAAGGCAACGCCAAGCGTTTGGGCTAGGTGTCCTGTTCAGATTGTTCTTGATCAAGACACCTCGCCCCATTCCTCAAGGGAGCTGCTCCACCCGCACCGCGTTCGTCGTCCCCCGGACGCCCACGCGCGCGCCGTACACCATCACGTAGCGCTCGCCGGATTTGACGAGGCCGTTGTCCGTCAAAAACTGACTCATGATCCGCACCTGCTCCTCGAGGCTCGGCGCGCGTTCGACGAGTGAGCGCGGAGCGACGCCCCAATACAGGGCCAAACGGCGCAGCGTGCGGTCGTCCGGCGAGAACGCCAGGATCGGAGCCGTCGGTCGCGCCTTGGACACCAAGCGCGCGGTGAGGCCCGTTTCGGTCAAGGTCACGATCAACTTGGCCCCCACTTCACGAGCAATCGAGCAAGCGGCGTGAGCGATCGAGTCCGGCGTCGTGTGATCGGGCTCCGAAGAAGACGGCGCAAAGAAGCGGCTCGCTTCGGCTTGACGAATGATGCGATCCATCATGCGGCACGCTTGGATCGGGAACTTGCCGCTGGCCGTTTCGGCGGAGAGCATCACGGCGTCGGCGTTGCCGAATACCGCGTGCGCGACGTCGCTCGCCTCCGCGCGCGTGGGGCGCGGTGATTCGACCATCGACTGCAGCATCTCGGTCGCCACGATCACGGGCTTGCGGTGAATCCGGCACGTACCGATGATCTGCTTCTGGATCACGGGCACTGTTTCGGGCGGCAGCTCGACGCCCAGATCGCCGCGCGCGACCATGGCGGCGTCCGCCGCGCGCACGATCGAATCGAGCCGTTCGACCGCCGAAGGCGTCTCGATCTTGGCCACGATCGGCGTGGGACGTCCTTTGCGCTCGCACAACTCGCGCAGCTCTTGCACTTCCTCCGCGCGGCGCACGAACGAGAGCGCAACGAAATCCACGTTGATCGACAGGCCGTAGTCGAGGTCGCTCTTGTCCTTCTCCGTGAGCGCCGCCAGGCGCAAACCCGATGACGGCAAGTTCACGCCCATCCGCGAGCGCATCGGCCCGCCGTGCTCCACGCGGCACTCGACGCGATCCCCGCGCACCCCGAGCACGCGCAGTTCGACCTGGCCGTCGGAGAGCAGAATGCGATCGTCGGGGCGGACGTCGTCTTTGAGCGGCTCGTAGTCGATCGCGATGGTGTGCTCGTCTCCCACGTCGCCTGCGATAAGCTCGATGGTTCCACCGGTTTCGAGCATGGCCGGCCCCACAACGGCGGTGCGGATCTTCGGACCACACAGGTCCTGCAAGAGCGCGACGGGCTTGCCCAAGGCTTCGCTCTCGGCGCGGATGATCTCCACGCGGCGGCCGTGCTCGGCGTGAGTACCGTGTGAAAAGTTGAGTCGCGCGACGTCCATCCCGGCCTCGATCAACCCTCGAATCCCCTCTCTAGTTTCGACCGCGGGCCCAATGGTGCAGACGATTTTTGCGCGACGAGCAATCATGAGATTTTTCCGGACTTCCTTCGCTTCGGTCTGGGACCGAAGTGTTCTA
>DASYCR010000578.1:0-3881 GCA_036500095.1 Polyangiaceae bacterium | reverse complement strand
CCTCGCCGATCTCGAGCGCGTGAAAATCCGCCAGGTTGAGGCCGTCAATCTGGTAGCTGAGCGCTTTCTCGTTCAGCCGCTTGCCGCCGCAAGCAACGCATTCGTCGTAGGATCGGTAGCGCGCGAGCAGCACGCGCACGTGCATCTTGTACGTCTTGGTTTCCAGCCACTTGAACCAGCCGCGGACACCGGGAAAAAGGTGCTTGTGCCAGCTGCCGTCGCCGTCGAGCACCACGCGCTGCGCGGCCGCGCTGAGCGCGCTCCACGGCACGTCGAGGGGCACCTTGTTGCGCTTACACATCTTGGCTAGCTCGGCGCGCTCCCACTTGGTCGACTTGCCGCGCCAAGGACGAATCGCCCCTTGCTCCAAGCTGCGCGATCCATCCGGGATCACCTTGCTCAAATCCACGCCCAGCGTGCGCCCGAAGCCGCGACACTCCGGGCACGCTCCGAGCGGTGACTCGTAGGAGAACAGGCCGGGCCGCGCCTCTTCCAGCGCGAGCCCGCACTCCGGACAGCAGAGGCCGCGCTTGAGCTCGAGCGACACGTCCTCGCGTTGCACCGTGGCCACGCCGCCCGAGCGCTGCCAGGCGGCCTCGATGCCTTGCGCGATGCGCGCCGAGTCGTCGCCGTTGCTCAGCCGATCGACGACCACGGCGAGCTCACCACTCTTGAGCGCGAGCGACGGCTTCAGCGCGTCGATATTTTCGAGCTTGCCGTCGAGCAAGAGGCGCCGATAGCCGTCGCGCACCAGCGCTTCGCGCACCTCGAGGTAGGCCTCGGCCCCCGCCACGCGCAGCGGATACGTCAAAACGCCGCGACCCTTGCCGAGCTCGAGCGACGCCAGCCGAGCGGCCTCCGCAACGTCGAGCAGGCGACCGGGCACGCCGTGCTTCGGGCAAACGGGTCGCGCTTCGCGCAGGAAGAGCGCGGCGAGGTACGGCTCGAGGTCGGCCATCGTGGCGACCGTCGAACGCGAGCTCTTGATCGGCGCGCGTCGATCGACGGCGATGCCCGCGGGCACCGGCTCGAGGCGCTTCATGGCCGGCCGCTCGAGGCGCTCCAGGAACTGGCGCGCGTAGGGGCTGAAGCTCTCGACGAAGCGACGCTGGCCTTCGGCGTACAGCGTGTCGATCGCGAGGCTGCTCTTGCCGGCGCCCGAGACGCCCGTGACGACGACGATCTGACCCGACTCGAGCGTCAGGTCGAGCTCTTTCAGGTTGTGAGTGGCGGCGCCTTCAAGGCGCGTCGAGAGCATGACTTTGGGGGATGAACTGCGCGAGCGGCTGCGAACGTTTACTCAATCAACAAGAGCCCGCGCTTTTTCTTAGCACTCCGGTCCACGGTGTTCATCGCCTGGTACAGCCGTTCGGATTTGACCAGCCAGGGCCCGTATTTCTTGTTCACGTCGAGCACGAAAACCAGGTCTTCGTCGACCAAATAGCCGGCGATCGGCGAGTGATGCCCGCCGCCCGTGGCAAACAGCGGACCGCGCGTAAAATTGATCACGTAGCGGCGCGCCGGGTCGTTGCTCTGCCGGAGTTGCTCGCGAAACGCGGCTAAATCCAGATCGCGCAGCACGGTCACGCGCTTGCCGAGCTTTTTTTGCGCGATCTCGGCGAGCTGATCGAGCGTGAGCCCGCCCAGCAGCACGCCGCCCACCGTCGATACCCCGGTGCCCTCGAGGATCGCGGATTGATCGCCGGGCTCGTGCAGCGAGTGCAGGACGTTCACGAGGCTCGTCGGCCCGCAGAAGCTGCCGTTTTGTTGATAGTCGAGCTCGGCCTTGTAGAGCGACGCCACGGGCAGAGCCCACGCTTTCGTCAGCAGCGTCGGATCTTGGTACTCGTGGCTCGTCTTGATCGAAACGACCTGCGAGTAGTCCGCGTGATCGCCCCACAGCATGCGAGGCACGAACGAGCCCGCCCCTGCCAGCAGCAGTAGAGTAAACCCGATCGAAAGCCAGACCTTCTTCGCGCGTGTCATGGGCCGAGTCTAGGGCTCAAAGGGCGGCTGCCCAAGGCTCACCCTGATCACGGCAATCAGAGACGCCTTGCCAGCCCTGAGCGTCGCGCGACAACAGCTGCACGCGACCCACCGGAAACTGCGGTTTCTTGGCGATCTGCGCGAGGTCCGGCGGCAAGCTCGCCCGATCGAAGCGCGGCTCGACTTGCAACACGGGCGGCTGCCATTGGTGGTGAATCCGTGGCGAGCGAATCGCATCCTCCGCACTCAAGTGCCCCTCGAGCATCGCGCGAATCACCCACGCGACCGCGGTCGGGATATTGCTGCCGCCCGGTGAGCCGAGCACCAGCACGAGCTCGGATCCATCGAACACGAACGTCGGACTCATGCTCGACAGGGGCCGCTTGCCGGGAGCTGGTGCGTTCAATTCATTGCCGAGCAAGCCAAACGCGTTCGGTCCCGCGGCGTAAAAATCGTCCATCTCGTCGTTCAAGAGCACGCCGGTGCCCGGCACGACCAAGCCGGAGCCGAACGGGACGTTGATCGTCTGGGTGAGCGCGATCGCGAGCCCGCTCTTGTCGACGATCGATAAGTGTGTCGTGTGCATGCCTTCGCGTGGTGAGGCGTCGTTCGGCAAAGCGACCTCGGCTTGCTCGAGCGCGCGGGCGGCCTGCGCGTCTGCGTACTGTGCCGACAGCAAGCGCTCGCTGGGCACCGTCACGAAATCCGGATCGCCGAGCAGCGTCGCGCGGTCGTAGAACGCGAGGCGCGACGCTTCGACCCACAGGTGCAAGGGGTTGGCCTTCGGAAGACGCTTACGCATCCGCTCGTAGCTCTCGAGCATGCCGATCACCACGATGCCGCCAGACGACGGCGGCCCCATGCTCACGATACGCCTACCGAGAAAAGAGCCCGTCACCACCGGGCGCTCCGCCACGCGCGGTCCCTCTAGATCGCGCGCGCTGATGCCGCTCTGCTTGCCTGCCATGAACGCGACTAACTTGCGCCCCACGCGCTCTTCCCAGCTCACGGGCTGCCGATCGTCGCTAAGCGCGGTCAGTGTGTCGGCGAGTGCCGGCTCACGCAGCGTCCAACCAGGCAACGGACAGAGGCCGCCCGCGAGGTACGTCGCGCGCGCCTCGGGATCCGCACGCAGCTGTGTAATGCGAACCCAGCAGCGCGCCGTGTACTCTTTGTCGATCAGCACGCCGGCCCTGGCAGCAGCAATCGCCGGTCGCGCGAGGCGTGAAAGGGATAGACGGCCCCAGCGCCGATGCAGCTCGAGCAACCCCGCCCACTCCGCCGGCACCGCAACCGACGAAGGACCGTTGCGCAGCGCCAGGGGATCCCTTTTTAGCGTCGCGTCGAGCGCCGGTTTGTCGAGTCCGAGCGGCGCGCGCTCGCGAAAATCGATCGCTACGTCTTTGTCTGCGGCCGGGTCGTGAATGAGTGCGAAGCCGCCGCCGCCGAGGCCGGAGTTCCCGGGCTCGACGACGCCGAGCATCAGTGCGGCCGCAATCGCGGCGTCGACCGCGCTCCCGCCGTCACGGAGCACCGCGGCAGCGGCTTCTGTCGCGAGCGGCTGGCTCGTGGCGACCGCCGAATTCGCATGCGGCGCACGCGCAACCAGGCCTCCCGGCACCGCGCAGCGATTGCGCCATGGCAACCCTGCCAGGTACCACGCGAGCGCGCCCAAGACGGCCAGCACGAGCCCAAGACCGATCGCTATTCGCTTGAGCCAGCGTCGCATCGACTCGCACGTACTACGGGCACGCTCAGCCGGCAAAAGCGCGCTCGTTCACGGCGCCGCGTAAACGCCGCGATCTTCGAAATTCAGGGAGTTGTGGAAGATTGGGGTGTCTTACTCAGCTGACTCGTGTCGAAGCCCTGCTGCGTCGCGACCGAGAGCGCGTGCT
>DASYCR010000577.1:0-1674 GCA_036500095.1 Polyangiaceae bacterium | reverse complement strand
TGCAGTTCTCGGGATCCGCCTTGCCGCCCTTGTGGACGGCGCACTTCGGCGCGTCGGGCAAGTTGGTTTTGACGATATACCCGGCGATCGCGAGCTTCTTGCCGGCGACGTCCTTGTGATGAACGCGGCTCCGCAAGTAGTAGCTTGCGCCCCAAACGGTGTAGGCGTCGCCGTTTTTGATGGGCTTCTTCGGTACGTTCGCGACCGGAGGCAGGCTCGCCTTGGCGCCGCTATACGCGGGCCGGGGGGTGTACTTGACGTCCTCTTGGCCGCAGCCGCCTAGGGCGGAGCTTGCCGCGACCAGCAGTGCCAAGCCACAGAGTGAAACGGGGGTCGTGCGCGACATTTCTCTTTCGGGCCTCCTCGAAACTCCCGGCACAGTAGTCCGCGTTCTGCCACTACTGCAAGCGCGCATAGGTCCTTTGCGAACGGTTCTCGCGGCCGCGCACACCGGCCTCATGGCCGCCCGCATCGGAGGCGAGTTTTCGCTAGATTAGGTGCGACTCATGGCTCGTAGCATCGTGATCGGTGACACCCATGGCTGCGCGGACGAGCTCCGCGATTTGCTGTCAATCGTTGGATTCGGCACTGGCGACCGGCTCTTCTTCGTCGGGGACATGCTGAGCCGCGGCCCGGATTGGCGCGGCGTGCTGAAAATTTTTCGTGATACCGGAGCGCGCTCGGTCCTCGGGAACCACGAGCAGCGCTTGATCGCGGCTCACACGGCTCGCTTGCGCAACGACCCGTTGCCGAAGCTCAGCGCCTCGCACGCCGAAATCTTGCGTGAGATGGACGACGCGGATCACGCTGAGCTCGCGGCGCTGCCCCTGTGGTTGGATCTACCGGAGCATGCCCTGCGGCTCGTACATGCCGGGCTCATGCCCGGCGTGCCGATGGCGGAGCAAGACCCCTGGCTCCTCACGCACATTCGTTCGATTGAGGATGATGGCAGTCCGAGCGAGCGCTGGGGCAAGCCTTGGGGCCGTAGGTACAAAGGACCTCCGCACGTCGTCTTCGGCCACAACGCTCGGAAGTCCCCTCAATTGCACGCGGACGTCACCGGCATCGATACGGGCTGCGTGTACGGCGGCGCATTGACCGCGCTCGTGCTGCCGGCAGGTGCCGCGATACCTCCGATGGAGTCGCGCGCTGAGGTGCTGGTTTCGGTGCCGGCGCGTCGCGCGTACGTCGACTACGGTCGACCGCTCGGAGGAGACTAAGCCTGGCCCGCGTCCCGCGCGTTCCGTTGGCCGTGCCCGTCGCGGGAGAGCACTCGCTCGACAAAAAGACGGCGCACTACCTATTCGAGGTGCTTAGGCTCACGGTCGGGGACTCGTTCGTTGCCTTCGATCCCGAGCGGCGGCTCGAGGCAGACGCGACGCTGCTCGCGAGCGGACGCGCGGCGCGCTTCCGCGCGAGCGAGCCGCGGGCTGCTCTGCGCGTCGCGGATTCAGGCGTCGTGTTGATCCAGGCGCTCAGCAAAGCCGACAAGGTCGAACAGGTCGTGCGGCACGCCACGGCGCTCGGCGTGAGCGCGGTGCACGTGGTCGAAAGCGAGCGCAGCGTGGCGCGAGCTGGCGAGCGCGCGGACGCGCGTCGAGCGCGTTGGCATGCGTGCGCGCTCGACGCGGCTCGTCAGTCTGGTCGCGGCGATTGCCCGCTCGTCACCGGTCC
>DASYCR010000576.1:0-5471 GCA_036500095.1 Polyangiaceae bacterium | reverse complement strand
TGTTCGGCTCGGCGGGCTCGACGCCGATCGATACCCGCCCGGTCCGACCGCCGTGGATGCCCGGTTTTCCGCTCGCGAGTCCAGGGTGGCAATCAAGCTCCACGCCGCTCTGCGATACCAGCGCCGGTACCTATAGCGGTCTCGGCGTGTGGGCTGATCAACGGGGCGTATTTGCGTTAGCCGCGCATTCTTGCGCGCTGGACAGCGAAGGGTTCGTCACCGATTGCGGACAGAGTGGGCTCTCTCTGCAGTTCAATCCGGGCACAGGCTGGCAGAACGCGTTTTCAGTTTGGCCCGATAGCGACGGGCGCGGCTTCGCCGTCAGCCAATTGACAGGCTTTCCCGGCGGTTCCGTGCTTGCCGTCGATGCGCTCATACAAGGCCAAGCCGGCATTTTCGCGATCGATCAAGGAACGGCAACGGCCCAGGCCACGGGCGCTGATGCCCCCAGCCAAGTGTTCGTGGTCGACGCCACGACGGCATATGGCGTTTCGGGTACGCACGTGTTGCGCTATGAGGCCGGCACTTGGGTGAAGTTTGCCGACGTGCCAAGTGAGATGTACTCGGTCTGGGCAGATACAAATCGAGTGGTCGTCGCAGGGACTCAAGTTTATCAAAGCCCCACCGCAGCAGCGGGGTTCACGCAAGTGCCCAACGCGCCCGTCGGCAGCTATTGGGGCGTGTGGGGATTCGGCAGCAACGAGATCTGGATCTCTGCAGGCGACCAGCTCGCGGAGTACGATGGCAATCAGTGGAATCTGGTCGATGCCTCGAGCCTTGGCGCGACGGGTGCCATGTGGGGCATGAACGGGGTCCTGTTCTTCAGCGCGGGAGGGGGCCTCGGCCGCATCTCGAGTGGCCAGTTGGACGTATCGATCCCTGCGACAGGGGCAGGCTATTTGACCGTTACCGGCGTTTGGGGTCGTTCTCTAACGGAAGTTTTCGTCTCTATGAATGACGAGCACGGGCAGCATACCTACGCTTGTGGCGGGGACTTCATGGTTTGGTTCGACGGTGCGCAGTTTCATCAGTTCTGAACATTCATCATACGCGGACGAGATACGCAAGCAGCGCTCGAGCGCGTCGGCAACGCCGTCGACGGTGAGCTCGGTCGTGTCAATCCGCGGCAGTAAGAGAGCGTCGGATTGGCCGCGGAGGTAGGCGGCCCAACTGTCCATTTGCGGCGACGCGAGTTCCGGTTGTCCGCGCTCAATGACGCGTCGTTCACGCGCCTCGCGTTCACAGTCGAGCAGTACGACGTTGAGATCGACGTCGCGGTCCGCCAGCGCGGCGAACACGAACGACGGTCGCGTCTGACCGTCGAGCAGCGCGAGCGAGCCACTGGCAACCTTCGACATTTCGTCGACCCAGGCGCGAGTGGCATGCGCTTGCCAAGCTTCCGGGCCACCGAAATCGCGATCCATGACGGCGCTCGACGGCACGCCGATCGCGTCGAAGTAAAAGCAGCGAAGGCGCTCGTGTGCCCGCGCCTCCAGGCAGCGAACCGCGCTCGTCTTGCCGACACCTGAAGCTCCGACCACGAACGAGAGACGCGCTCGCGTGGCCGCGGCGATCAGCTCGACGCGGTTGCCGAATGGATCGTCGACGTACGCGCGCGCGACGCGCGGCAAGATTTCGTCCTCGGTGACCGAGACCCCCGCCGCCCGCAAGCGCGCCAGTAAGCTCGAGAATTCACGGACACGAAACGCAGGATGCGCCTTACGCGCTGGGCGAAAGTTGCCGTCGACTCCCAAATGCACCTTCAAGGGACCTTGCTCGAACCACGCGCCGCCGCGCTCGGCGAGCTCCGCCGGTTTCGAAACCTCTGGGATGCCGAGTAACTCGCCGTAAAAACGGCGCGCCTCCTGTTCGCGCCCCGCGGGCATCGCGAGCTGAACGTGATCGAGTGCAGCGAGGGTCATGCTGGGACGGAGAGTCTACTCGTCACACCGCACGCGCCAAGCGTGCCCCAAAGCGGATTTTTCGAAGTTGCCTCCCAGCGAGGCTTCGTTGCCGTATGATCGGGTTCGCGTGGACAAGCAAGCGCTCATCGAAACGCTGGCCGCGGCGGTGCGCGCCGAACTAACCGAAGCCAAGCGCCTCGCGAAGGAAACAGCGGATGCGGCCAACCACCCCGAGGCGCGGCCCGAGGGTGACAAAGACACCCGCAAGATCGAACTATCCTATCTGGCGGCCGGTCAGGCGGCACGCGCCAGCGAGCTCGAGGCAGGCCTGCTCCTGATCGCGACGCTCCCCGCGCGCCGCTTCGGCAAGCATGAGCCAATCCAAGCCGGTGCACTCGTGGAGCTCGACGTGGAGGGCAAACGGCAGCGCGTCCTCTTGAGTCCCGCGGGCGGGGGCATGAAGCTCACCGACGCGCGCGGCACCGTCAACGTGGTGACTCCCCAGTCTCCGCTCGGCAAGAACCTGCTCGGCAGGACCGTCGGGGACTCTTTCGAGCTGGTGGTTGCCGCTCAGTCGCGTGAAGTAGAAATCCTCAGCGTGGCGTGAAGGCTCCTCGCTCAATCGAGCGAGAGGGGCACCGTCCACGGCCCGCCAGCGCCCGCACGTGAAAGGACCGTGAGCCACGTGTCTTGCGGGACGTCTACGATGTACGGATAGCTCGGCTTGAAGACGGCATCGTGCGGCTCCATCCCGTCGCCTCCGTGGTTCGGACCGACGTCGGCGCCGTAGTAGTTGGACCCTGCCGGTGCTTGGATCAGACCGAGCAAGCTGCCGTCCGCGCAAGTCGCGCGCTCGGTAGCGATAGCGACGCGCTGCAGCGTGTTGCCCTCCATCAGCACTTGAGCGCCGCAGCCGGAGCCCACTCCGTAGTCCAGGTTGTCGGCGAGCAGGTTGTTGAAGAGGTGCACGCGCGCCGTGGCGTTGATGGCGGTCGGTGAATGGGACTCCACGTGATCGAAGAAGCAATGATGAAACGTGGCGATGGCGTCCGTGATTTGCGCGGCGCGCGTGTGCTCTCCGTCACACTCGTCAGGAGTCACCCCGTCGAAGTGTACCCAAGACAGCGTCATATTTTGGGCGCCCGCGCGCGCGTCACTGAAGCCGTCGCTGATCCATTTCGTCGTACAATGGTCGATCCATACCTGGTTCGGTTGCGAGAGCCCGAACGCGTCGCCGGCCTCGATCAGCTCCGGGTTCACGTCGTAGACGGCCAAATTGCGCGCGATCAGGTTGTGACTCGAACCAAACTCCATGCTCACGCCCCGGATCTGCGCGCCACGACCAAGCCCCACCAAGGTCTTGTTCGAGCCGAGGTTGAGGGTGCGCTCATTCCGGGTTTTGGTCACGAGCGCCGTCGCGCACGTCGCGGGGGGGACCAGAACGGCGTACTCCATCTTGCTCGGATCGCTCGCGCAAGCCGAGGGGCAGGCGGGCTGATCGCGCGCCGCGTCCCGGAAATCGTATTTGCCCTCGGCGAGCAGAATCACGGCCGGCGTGTCGGCGGTCGTGGCGGCGGCTTGTAGCTCGTCCCACGTGCTGACGACGGTCGGCGTGGCGCCGTTACCGCCGGTGGTGCCCGCGCCATAGCCGATCGGCACGATGCTGATCACTTTGCGGAGCACCGCGGTCGAGCCGCTACCCGGCGCGGGGCCGATCCAGCGAGCCTGCGAATCCGTCGGAAAACCGCTACCCGGATCGCAACCAGGCAGCTCGCCGATGCGGCCGAAGTCGACGGCGTTGGGCCAGTTGGAGTCGTCGTAGCTCGGGCTGTCGAAACCAGACGAAGGCGCGCTACTCACCCGCCAGCTCGCGTCGCTCGCGTAGCTCTGCTCGAGCTCATCGAGCTCCAGCAACGCTGCGGGCGTCCCGCTGCTCGCCTCAATCACAACCGCGAGAACGTTGTCGCCCGGCAAGAGCGTGAGGGGGACGAACTCTGCCGTGCGCGGCGCGCTGCTGGCGATCACCAGCGCCCCGTTCAGATAGACGCGGAAGGCGTCGCGCGCGGTGACGAACAGCCCGGGGCCCTCGCCGCCACCGTAGCCGCTTCCAACCAGGATCGAGTGCGGCTCGTTGCCAGTGCCGAACACCGCATTGCTCGGAAGGACAAGCGCACCGGGTGTGCTGCAATCGGGCGCCGTCGAGGGCGGCGCGCGCTCGGCCGTCTGCGCGATCTCCTTGCCGCAGCCGCACAGCAGACTGACCACGAGCAGGAAGTATCGGCCGGCGCTCAAAATGCGACTCCAACGCCGAGCGATCCCAGGAGCAGGGGCTCCTTCAGGGCTCGCTGACTCGAGTCAATCGCCACCACCGGCTCTGGACCCAGCAGCAACGTCCCGACGGATGCCCCGATCGTGAGCGCCGGCGTCACGTGGACCTCCGCTTCGAGGCCCGCGCTGCAGGCGAAGCTATAGACATCCGCGCTGCGCGCAACGAGCGGCGGTTGGACCTCACTCTGCGCGCGTAAGTGGTAGGCGCCCACACCGAGCGCGGGCCCAAAAGCCCAAGCGCCCTCGCGCAAAAGATTCCAGGACCCGCGTGCGAGGACGAGCTCCTGTCGAACCGACGCCGTACCATTGTTGGCAGTGTAGCGCGCGCCCACGAACGGACCGAAAAATGCCAGGCCGACGCCCAGTTGCGGCACGGGTCGGAAGATCAACGCGATAGCGCCGCCGAATGCGGTCCCGAGCTTGGCCGGACCGTCGAGGGCGCTGCCAGCCGCGCGCAGCTGCCAACGCGGCTCGGGCGCCGACCATTTGCGCACTTGCGGCGGTGGCGGCTCGGGCTCGACGCCCACCACGTCGGGAGGTGGCAGCTCGCCAGCTGGCAACTCGCGCAAGCTCGAGCGCAGCAGATCGACCGCACGCACGGCGAGCACGCGCGGCGCCTGCGCGGCGTCAGTGATGGCCAGCCGCCGCTGGGAGATCTTTCCCGTAACTCGATCCGCGATGCGCACTTCCGCACTCGCGCCTCCCGCGTGGCGCGTGAGCGAGATACCGGCAAACGCACCGCTTTGCTGCGTCTGCGCTTCGAGCGCATCTGCTGACATGCCCTCACTCGGCACGTCGAGCACCGTCACCTCGAAGTCTTGCAGCATCAGCTCCGCGCGCAGGCGATTGAATGCCTCGGAAAGCGTCGCATCCGTCGCCGGCGGGCGCACGAGCAAAACACGCTGCGCAAACGCGCGATGAGCGCTGAGCAACGAGCACAAGAAGATCGCTGCGAACGCGAGCCAAGAAAGTCCGGTTCTCACGGGCCCTTCAAGGTGCACACCTTTTGCGGGGCGATTCAAGTACTCGCCACACACGCTTTCGGAACGACACAGGCGCGCGGAGTGCCCACGGATACGCGAAAAATGTCGCTCGAACGAGCAGGCCTTGCGAAAGGTGTGCGCCCAACACACATTGAGGCTCGCTTGACTGAAGACCCTTCAACCAGGTCAAGAAAGACGACGCATGGCCCAGCAAGAAGACGCTCTGACTCGCCGCAAGGCAATCGCGGTCGGCATC
>DASYCR010000575.1:0-1658 GCA_036500095.1 Polyangiaceae bacterium | reverse complement strand
CGAAAACCACGTGACTCGCAGATGATTGGCTTGCGCCGACTGATCGTAAATGATCGGGATGGTGCAGGTCGTACCGGAACAGAACGAATCTTGGAGAGCTGAGTCCGCGAAACCTCCCGCAGCGACCACAGGGATGTCCTTAGTCGTGTTGTCCGATGCGCGACTAACCTGGTACAGCGGGCCGCTGTACGCCCCATAAAGGGCGCGAACCGTGCTGTGCGCTGCCGCGCACGGCGTGCCGGCAGCTTGATAGATGTCGCACGGACCGGGAGGCCCACCGCTCGTCGCGCCAGCCATTCCACCTAACCCGCCTACTCCGGCGGCGCCGCCTCCGGCCCCTGCCGCGCCATTGCCGGCCGTTCCGCCGGACGCCGGTTGTCCTCCGGCCGCGACCGCGCCCCCTTGCCCGCCAGAGCCCGCCTGTCCACCGGTCCCGAGCTGTCCGCCAGAGCTCAGTTGTCCGCCAGAGCCACTCGAAAGACCGCCCGTAGAGCCGCCGGCGCCGCTTTCGCCACCACGCGCGCTCGAGCCACCCTGCGCCTGAAGCGCTCCGCCCGTCCCGCCTCCGGTTCCGCCGCTGCCGCCGCAACCGGCAAGCATCAACGCCGAACCAATGAGACCCAACAACGGAAAAACGACATATCGGTGCATGGAGCCTCTGCTGATGTACAGGCGCAAGCCGCCACTTGTCTCTGTCGTTGCACTGACGATGTTGTAGAGAAATCGGCGTGGCGAACGCGAATTGGTGCGGCTGCGCAGCCCTACCTTGACCCGAGCCCCGGGCGGGCATTGGCGCGCTGTTGACGACCCGAAGGGCCAGCATGCCCCGTGGCAGCGGGCGGTTTCACGCGCCCCGCTGAGGCAGCACACCGCTTTGCTCTTCGTATTCTCGGCAGTGAGCTAACCTCGCGGCCCGTGTCCCCGGTACTCGCGTCCGCCTTCGTCGATCTCGCCCTCGCCCCGAGTGGACGTCTTCGCCTCACTGCCTCCGACACCGCGATTGACGTCGAGCCGGCGCGGCTCGTACGGCTCACGCAGGCGTTCGAGCGCAGCTCTGGCGATGGTTTGGTGCAACTCGGGGGCGCTGAGCTCGAGGGCGACTTACCGCCGGCGTTGGGCTGGTTTCGTGAGTTTGGGCGTTCGTTTTTCACCGCACTTTGCGCGCTGCCGGATCTCGATTTGCCTGGCGCCGCGAGTAGCGCGCCCCCTTCACCCGACTTCGACGAGCTGACGCGTTCAGCCGCGCCGATGCTGGGCGGTGAGTACTTGAACGCGGCAGTCCTCGAAGCGCTGTGGGGCGAGACCTGGAGCGCACTTTCCGCTCGGGCGTCGGAGCGAAGCGAGCGCGTGATCGACGTCGTGCGCGGGCTGAGCGCGGTGTGGCACGGTGTCGGGCGCGTTGTGTTTCACCTCGCGGAGAACAAGCGCGACACCGAGCATCCGTTCGCGTTTCTGGCAACCTACACGACGCGGCTGTCGCGCGCGGCCAAAGCACAGCACGTGCCGCTCGGTGAGGCGCTGCGCGAGTACGGAGGCGCTCGCCAGCGCCAGGCTCTTTTGGCGGTGCTCGTGCCGGTGCAACGGGCCGCGGAGCAGAGCGAGCTGGTACGACAGCTCGTCGACTCGGGCGATGTGTACCATCCTCTTGCGTGGACACC
>DASYCR010000574.1:0-2675 GCA_036500095.1 Polyangiaceae bacterium | reverse complement strand
TTGAACGCGAGCAAACGACCGCGCGCTGGATCGCACAGCCAGACGTGTTCATGATCGTCGACCGTGACGCAGTGACCGAGCGAAACGCCAGGTCAGGTGGCGAGTGTGGCGAGCGCGCCGGTGCTCGAAACCGAGAGCACGCTGAGCGTCGCGCTCTTTGCGGCGGGCACGTACAGGTGTCGCAGTTTTGGACTGTACGCGATGATGTCGACGCCTGCGCCGGTGCTTGCCGAGCCGAGCTGCTTGCCGTCGTGGTCGACGTCGAGCGTCGTGGCCTTGCCCTCGGCGCAGCCTGCAAAGAGCCAGCCACGCTCGGAGTCGAGCGCGAGTCCGCGCGAGCCCTGACAGTCGTTCGGCCAGGTCGCGGCGCGAGCACGCGTGCGCAGATCGAAGGCGAGGGTCGAGCCGTGCCACAGGTGGGTGAACGCGCGTCCGCGGCGCTCGTCGATCAAAAGCGACTCCGGACCACCTTTGACGGCGATGGTCCCCACGCGAGCGAGCGCGTGTTGCACGCCGGTGCCGACCGAGAAAACCTCGATTTGCTCGCGATCGGGCCCGGTCACCCACGCTTCATGCGTCGCCGAGACCCAGCGCACGTAGTCCGGCCCGCTGGCGAGCGCGACGCTCGAAACGAGCCTACCTTGTTGGGGATCGACGACGCTGAGCGTGCGCGTGCTGCGATCGGTTGCGAGCAGCAGGTCGCCAGCTTCGTCCACCGACGTGGGCCCGTCCTCGTGGCCACTCTGATACACGCCGGGCGTGACTTTGAAGCCGGGAATTGTCGTCACTTGTCGGCTGTCCGGATCGATCAGGTAGAGGCTTCCGGTTCTGCCGCCCGGTGCGATCACCCGGCGCAACTTCGGCGCAAAAATCAGGTCGTCGAAGCCGATGCCGCCCTTGCTCGCCAGGGAGACATCGAGCGGCTTGGGCGCGCTGGTCTCGGCCCACAGCGAGCCCGCGCACGCTCCGCTCACGAGCAAGCCGAACACCGAGAAGCCGAGCCGTGCGCGACGCATCGGCTCGTGTCTAGCGCCGCGCTCGGCTCTTGGCCACGACGTGTACGTTGCTTGCGGTTTTTGCGGCTGGCAAGGCACGCTGGAGCCAAGGCGCATGGCGTTGCCTCGGGTCGCGAGCCCGCCCGTGCTAACGTTCGTGTGCGTCTGTCCCGTGCAGTCGGCGAGCGGCCGGCTAGCTTTCGAGTCGCCTCCACATGACTCACTCGGCCCGCGTCACGCTCGCTCCTTCGGAGCAGGCCCCCGTGATCAACCCGAACCTCTACGGGCACTTCGCCGAGCACCTCGGGCACTGTATTTACGGGGGCATTTGGGTCGGTGAGGACGCCGCGATTCCAAACGTGCGCGGCATTCGCAGCGACGTGGTGCAGGCGCTGCGCGCGCTCGAGGTTCCGGTGCTGCGTTGGCCGGGCGGTTGCTTCGCGGACGAGTATCACTGGCGCGACGGCATCGGGCCACGCTCGGAGCGGGCGAGCATGATCAACACGCACTGGGGCGGCGTCGTGGAGAACAATCACTTTGGCACGCACGAGTTCATGGATCTGTGCGAACAGATTGGCGCGGAGCCCTACGTGTGCGGCAACGTCGGCAGCGGCAGCGTGCAAGAGATGATGGAATGGGTGGAGTACCTGACCGCGGCGCACGATTCGCCGGTCGCGAATTTGCGCCGTAAGAACGGTCGGGACGCGCCCTGGTCGCTCAAGTACTTCGGCGTCGGCAACGAGAGCTGGGGCTGCGGCGGCAACATGCGCCCCGACTTCTACGCCGACAATTACCGCCGCTACGCGACATTCGTGAAGAATCACTCCGGCAATCGACTCGCGCGCTTCGCCTGCGGCGCGAACGGCAGCGACTACGAGTGGACGGAAGTGCTGATGAGTCGCGCCGGCGCGCTGATGGACGGCTTGTCGCTGCACCACTACACGTTGCCGACCGGGAACTGGAGTCAGAAGGGCTCCGCCGTCGATTTCGACGAAGTAGAGTGGCATTCGACCTTCGTGCGCGCGCTCCACATGCGGGAGTTGCTCGAGAAGCACGGCGCGATCATGGACAGGTTCGACCCGGAGCGGCGCGTGGGCCTAATAGTCGACGAATGGGGTCTCTGGTGCGACGTCGAGCCGGGCACGAATCCGGGCTTCTTGCGGCAGCAGAGCACGCTGCGCGACGCGCTCGTCGCGGCCGTTCATTTCAACCTGTTCAACCAGCACGCCGCGCGCGTGACGATGGCCAACATCGCGCAGACGGTGAACGTGCTGCACGCGGTGATCCTCACGGACGGCCCGCGCATGCTGCTCACGCCGACCTATCATGTGTTCGAAATGTACCGCGTACATCAAGGCGCGCGGCTCGTACCGCTCGAGCTCGAAACGCCGGAATACGCCTGCGGTGGCGAGTCCGTGCCGGCGCTGCACGCATCCGCCTCGCGGGACGCGAGCGGGCGTACGCACGTCTCGCTCGCCAATCTCGATCCGGCACGCGCGCTGTCAGTCGAGCTCCGCGGCGTCGCGGGCAAGGTATCCGGTCGCGTGCTCAGCGCCGCGCAGATGAACGCGCACAATACGTTCGTAGAGCCGAGTGCGGTGCAGCCGGCGACGTTCGCAGAGTTCAGCGTGCGTGCGGACTCGATCGCGTTCGAGCAGCCGGCCAAGTCTTTGTTGGTGC
>DASYCR010000573.1:0-3313 GCA_036500095.1 Polyangiaceae bacterium | reverse complement strand
GCGTTCTTCTTTTTGGAAAATGAAATTGTTTTGCAGAAACAAGGTGAGCCGCTCGTTCTCGAAGCCGCCCACGTCGTGCGACGTCACGTAGTTGACCGCTTGCGCGCCGTCACGAAAGCCGAGCTCGCGGCAATCCACCATTTTGCGCACCGTGTCCTCGAAGCTCTCGTCACCCAGGCTCCGGCCTCGAATCACCGCGCGCACGCGCTGCTTGAAGCGCTCGTTCCACATGCCGTCGAGCGGTCCGTCGTTGACCAACTCGAGCGGCTCGGAGAGCTCTTCACCCACGACCAGAAAGCGCGCGTCGGCTTCGGGCGCTCCGCCGTAAACGGCGCGATACGTCGCGCGCGCCGCGCGGCTGAACGTCCGCAAAAAATCCCAGTTGCCGATGTTGTTCACGCTGTCGAGGCGCAAGCCGTCGACGCCGAGCTCGCCGAGCCAGCGCAGGAGCTGCACTTGCTGAAAGCTCCAGGACGGCGTGAACTTCGCGCGCGCACCGGACACGGGCTCGTAGCCGTCGACCTCGAGCAAGTAACGCCAAGAGCTGCCGCCGTAGCCGTCCCGCATTTCACCGTTGCGGCTCGACTGCCAGGCGTCAGGATTGTTCGGCTCGTCGCTGGGCACCAGGTAAAATTCTTCGAAGTTGAGCTCGCGGTAGCTCGTGTAACCGAAGGCCATCACCATGTCGCAAAAGAAGCGGATACCGAGCGCGTGCATGCGCGCCACCAGCTGCCGCAGATCCTGCTCGGTGGTGGGCGACGCGTCGCCGTCCGGAAACCCGAGGTCGTAGTCGCCCGCGCAATAGTTGCCGGTCCCGTAACCCCACTCGCGATCGAACGGCGAATCCGCCGGCGGCAAGAGCTCGATCGCGTTCACGCCGAGCTCGAGCAAATGCGCCCGCGCGGAGACCTCCTCGATATCACTGAAGTTGCCACCGGGCTCTGCGACGTCGAGCAGCGCGAGCACGTCGCGGAAGGTGCCCACGTCGCGCTCGACGGTGCCCTGGCCGGTGCCGCGCGACCAAGACGTGGGCAGCTCGTAGATCACCAGCTGATTGTTGGTCGCTAGCCGGCTAGGGTCCGCGACCTCGGTCGTGACGCCGACGCCGCCGTCTGGATCGCAATCTACGAGAGAGCCATTTGCGAGCTTGAACACACCGGCCGCGGTGCCCAACCGATAGTCGACGACGCGGGCAAACGGATCGGTGACGCGCACTTCGACGTGCGGTTCACCCGGTCGATCATTGGTGATCAAAAACCAATAGTGGTAGACGGTGCCGGGCACGAGCGGCAAGCCCGCGAGCGGCAGCTGCCACAAATCGGGGAACGCGTCGCTCTGCCGGAGCGGCGCTTCGAAGAGCAGCGCCTCGCGCGGTGGGTTGCCCGCGACGAACGTCACGACCCGCACTTTCGGCGCCGGCTCGGTCCGCGCCGGTCGCCACAATGCGAAGCCAGCCGCCCTCGCTGCCATGATGGCCGTCATTGCTGATCCCCGGTGCTCCTTGACGCATAGCGATATATGATCATACTATTAATCATACTCTGAGGCGTATGCAGATGGCTACAACTGAACGGGTCACGGTCACCCTCAGCTCCGATTTGATCGCGGACATTGATCGCTTGGAGCGCAACAGAAGCCGATTCATCGCAACGGCCGTGGAGCATGAACTCGTGCGTCGCCGCCATGAAGACCTCCAGCGCTCACTGAAGCGCCCTCACACGGAGGCCGCCGAGCTATCTGCACTGGGCTTAGCCGAGTGGGGAGCAAGCCTTCCCGCGGAAGACGGACTCGTCAACCTGACGGCAGGCAAGGCGGTGCGTTGGGTGGAAGGTCGCGGTTGGCTCGAGGGATCCAAGTGAACGTCGATCGCGGCACGGTCGTTCTGGTGGAACTCGCGCCTACCGTAGGTCACGAGCAAAGCGGCTTGCGGCCGTGCATCGCGATGAGCGATCCGGCGGTCAACGCAGACCAGCGCTTTCCGCTGATCGCCGTGGTGCCGGTCACCGGTACGTCCGGGGAAGGAGCGCTCTATCCCATGCTGTCCGCGGGCAAGAGCGGTCTGACCAAGACGTCCTACGCGCTGATCGATCACCTGAGATCGATCGACAAACGACGCATCCGGCGCGTGTACGGCTCAGTCACGAGTGAGGAGCTCACCACCATCACCCAGGGCATCGAGCTCTTCCTCGGTTTGGGCGACGCTCGCTAGCCACGAACTGCTCTTAGCGCCGCGCCGAAGCGATCTGCACGGCCGGTTTGGTCGCCTGCTCCGGATCGAGCCACGCCGGCTTTGCCCGCAGTGGCTCGGCTTCGTCCCCCATGCGAAACGCCTGCGCAACCTGGCTCGTGAGCGGCTGAAGGGACGGGCCTTGATAGCAGCGCGTGCTGTGACCAGGCGCTGCGGCGAACTCGGCCGCGCCGTGGGCGCCGAGCTGATGGCTCCAAACGTCGCTCAAGAGGTTGATGCGGCCGTTCGAATCCAGCAAATCATCGCGGGAGAGCTCGACCGGATCGTGGTTGCCGTCGTCGGCGTGGCCGCCGAGCACTCGCAGCGAACCGTCGGCGCCCTCCTCGTACTCGACGAGGGCACCCTCGATGTCGGCTGGACCGTAAATCACGTCCTTGGCGCCCGGAAAGACGTACAGAAAATGGCTATAAAACACGTCCGTTGCGAGCGCGGGCAGGACCGTGAAGGACTGGAAATTCGCGCCCCACGGCCGCTCCGTGGACCAGAACACGAAGTAGCCGACGTCCACGCGGCGACCGACGCGCCGCGAACGATAGAGCACGGTGTCGCCGAGCGTGCCCGCCGACCAGCTCTTGGAGCTGATGCACACCGGTTGCTGTTCCACCCAGTGGGCGGCCGGGCCGGCTTCTTGTTCGCGACTCGTGTCCGCGCGCTCCGGCACGTCGGGCTCCGGCCAGCGCGCGCGCGACGCGATCGTCGAACACGCTCCCAATTGGAGACAAGCGACTACGCCAAGCGCGCAACTTACAGACGACCTAAGAGCCTTATACACAAGTGTCCACTCGAAGCGCTCGCTGACAGCAGCGGCGCTTCGATCCGCGAGGGCCGGAGAACAGCTAGAATGCGCTCCCCGGGGCGCGCGATCAAGCTGCTCGTCGTGCTCGCCGCAATCAAGTGGTAGCTCGTCCTACACGCTCGTTGCGGCGAAGCCACGACGACTCGGCGGCTTACTCGCGAAGCAACTCGCCGGTGCCGCCCATGTCTTTCGGCAGATCCTTCTGCTTTGGCAACTGATCGTGGACATGAAGAACGCTCTCGCCGTAGTTGACGTGCAGCACGGGCTCG
>DASYCR010000572.1:0-9824 GCA_036500095.1 Polyangiaceae bacterium | reverse complement strand
GTTCAGCCCCCCTTTTGGCTGCGCGTGCTGTGTCTGGGCGGCCTGATGGCGGTGCTGATGACCAAGGCCTATTTCGTGATTCTCACGAACCGCCGGCTGATCATGATCCGCACCAAGATGGGCATGTTCGGGCCTGGTATGGCCAACAAGGGTGTCGAGCAATTCCCTGTCTCCGCGATCACCGAGGTGAAGTCGGGCGGCCTCTTGAACAACTTCAAAGTGACGTTTCGCTTCGCCGACGGCTCGGCGCGAAAAATCACGGTTGCGCCGTGGTCCAAGGCCGTCACCGGCAACGCCGCGTTCGCCAAGGAACTGGCTCAGAAGTTCATGGCCCGCCAGCTACCGCTCGGCTGAGCGCCGGCGCGGCGCCGGCAACGCCTCGCGATAGTGCCCAGCGCTAGCTGACGCCAGGAGCCTCGTGGCCCGTGGTCGCGACGTACTCCGTGTAGCCGCCGCCGTAGAGCTTCGGTCCGCCAGGTCCGAGCTCGAGCACGCGATTGGAGAGCGCGGACAAGAAGTGGCGATCGTGGGAGACGAAGAGCAGCGTGCCCTCGAAGTCGCGGAGGGCCTTGACGAGCATTTCTTTGGTGTCGACGTCCAGATGATTGGTGGGTTCGTCGAGGACGAGCAGGTTCGGCGGGTCGAACAGCATGCGCGCCAGCACCACGCGCGCCTTCTCACCGCCGGACAGGATGCGGCACGGTTTTTCCACGTCGTCGCCCGAGAAGCCGAACGCGCCGAGCAGCGCCTTCAACGAACCGAGGCCGGCTTTGGGGAACGCGGCTTCCAGCGTGGCGAGTACGCTGTGATCGGGGCTCAGGATTTCCATCGCGTGCTGGGCGAAGTAGCCGAGCTTGACGCTCGCGCCGACCGCGACGCGGCCGGCATCGGGCTCGGACTCACCGGCCACCAGCCGCAGCAGCGTCGATTTGCCGGCGCCGTTGACGCCCATCACGCACCAGCGCTCGCGGCGCCGGATCAAAAAATCGAAGTCCGAGTAGATCGGAGTTTCCCCGTAGCCCTTGCTGACGTGCTCGAGCTTGGCCACGTCGTCGCCCGAGCGCGGCGGCTTCGGAAAATCGAATTCGATGATGCGACGTTTGCGGGGTGGCTCGACGCGCTCGATCTTCTCTAGCTTTTTCACGCGCGATTGCACCTGCGCGGCGTGGCTGGCGCGCGCCTTGAACTTGTCGATGAAAGCCTGCTCTTTCTTGAGCATGGCTTGCTGGCGCGCGAACGCGGCTTCTTTTTGGGCCGCGTTGAGCTCGCGCTGCGTGACGTAAAAGTCGTAGTTGCCCGAATACGTCGTCAGCTCGCCGCCGTCGATCTCGATGATTTTCGTGACCAGGCGGTTCAAAAATTCCCGATCGTGCGAGGTCATCACGAGCGCGCCCGTGAAGTTGCGTAAAAAATTCTCGAGCCAGATGATCGACTCGAGGTCGAGGTGGTTGGTCGGCTCGTCGAGCAGCAGCAGATTCGGTTGCATCAACAGAATGCGGGCGAGCGCGACGCGCATTTTCCAGCCGCCGGAGAGCTCCGCCACGTCGCGCTCGATCACGGCCGGGCGAAAGCCGAGTCCCACCAAGATTTCGCGCGTGCGCGCTTCTAGCCCGTAGCCGCCGAGCTCGTCGAAGCGCGCTTGTACCTCGCCGAAGCGCTCGACCAAGCTTTCGAGCTCGTCCATGCGCGCGGGGTCGGCCATCGCGTGCTCGAGAGTGTGCAGCTCGTGCGCGACCTTCGACACTTCCCCGGCGCCGGCCATGGTTTCTTCGAGCACCGAACGGCCGCTCATCTCGCCCACGTCCTGGCTGAAGTAGCCGATGGTGAGCCCGCGATCGGTCGCGACCTGTCCGCCGTCAGGCTGCTCCTCGCCCACGATCAAGCGAAAGATGGTCGTCTTGCCGGAGCCGTTCGGGCCGACCAGGCCGATCTTTTCGCCGCGGTTCACGCTGGCCGAGGCCTCCATGAACACGATCTGGTGGCCGTGGTTCTTGCTGACGGAATCGAGGCGAATCACTGACGGTACTCCGAGGAACGAGGCAAAGCTTAGCTGCCCTAGTACTTGAAGGGAGCACCGAGCGCGAGTGATTCTGCGGAATTTTGCGCTCTCCTCTTGGCCAGTAGCGCCGGGGATCGGCCCAGAGTAAAAGTCGCGTCCACGTGACGACTCGAGCCGCCACCGCGCTGATTGTCAGCTCGCAACAGGCCGTGTCCGCTGGGCTCGAGCCGCTATTGGCGACGCTCGGACTCACGTGTCGTCAGCTGGATGAGGCCAGCGCGCTGGCTGAACTCGGTTCCGGGACGATCGAGGTCGTGTTCGTCGACGTGACGGCAGCCGCGGGGCTCCGCTTGCTGCCGGAGATCGCTCGAGAGCACGCGGAGTGCGCCGTGATTGCGCTCACGCAAGCCAATACGACGGCGCTCGGCGTGCAAGCGGTGCGCGCTGGTGCCGCTGACTTTCTCTGTTTTCCGTTCGACGCGGAGGAAGTGACATACGTGTTGCACAAGGTGCAACGAGGCCTCGCACAAGGCGCCGACGAGCCGCCCCCGTCAATGCTCGTTTTGCCCGAGACGCCGCTGATCGGTGGCTCCGCGCCGATGCGCGCGCTCCAGGCGCTCTTGCAAAAGGCGGCCAATGGCATGGCCACGGTGCTGGTGCGGGGTGAGAGCGGCAGCGGCAAGGAGCTCGTCGCGCGCCAAGTGCACGAGCTCAGCCCGCGCCGGCAAGGGCCGTTCATCAAGGTCCATTGCGCGGCGCTGCCGGACAATTTGCTGGAGAGCGAGCTGTTCGGCTACGAGCGCGGCGCGTTCTCCGGCGCGAACGCGCGCAAGCCCGGGCGCGTGGAAGTCGCCCAGGGCGGCACGCTCTTTCTCGACGAGATCGGCGACATCACGCCCGCGATTCAGGTCAAGCTCCTGCGCGTGCTGCAGGATCGACAATTCGAGCGGTTGGGCGGCAACGAGACGCTCAGCGCGGACGTGCGCTTCGTGACCGCGACGCACCGCGACCTCGAGAGCATGGTGCGCCAGGGCAAGTTTCGCGAAGACCTGTTCTATCGCCTGAACGTGGTGTCCCTACGCGTGCCCGCGCTCCGCGAACGGCGCGAGGACATCGAGCCGCTCGCCCTGCACTTCTGTGAGACCCTGTGCCAGAAGAACGCGCGGGCGCGCACTACCTTCGACGCGGACGCGCTCGACCTGCTCCGCGCCGAAGCATGGCCGGGCAACGTGCGCGAGCTGCAGAATTTCATCGAGCGCCTGGTGGTGCTCGCCGACTCTCCGCGCATCTCGCGCAGCGACGTTGCGGCCGAACTCGCGCAGCGCGCACAGGCCCACGCGGAGCAACGCGCGCCCAAATCGGTCGCGTCGCTCGAGGCCAGCGTCGAACTCCTGGCCTCCGCGGTGCTCGGCGCGGAAAAACGCGCGCTCGAGAAAGCGCTGCGCAAGGCGAACGGCAATCGCAGCACCGCGGCGCGCTTGCTCGGGATCAGCCGCCGAGCGCTCTATTACAAGCTCGCCGAGCACGGTCTCGAATAATCGGAGCGACGCGTGCCGCTCTCAGGCGCGCGGCACGCGCCGCCACGCGCGGCCTTCGTGAGCGGGCGGAAAATGCTCCGGGTGGATCAGCTCCGCGAGGATTGCGGGTGTCTCGAACAGACTCGGGCTCGAGCGATTGAAGTAGAGATTGCCGTCCGCCACGAACACGCGTCCGCTTTTGACGGCGCGGAGCTCGGACCAGCCGGGGTTAGCGGCCAAAACTCCAAGCTCGCTCCAGGTGCGTTCGATGCCGAAGCCGCACGGCGCCAGCACGATCAACTCGGGGTCGGCGGCGCGTACAGCCTCGAACGCAGTGGTCGTCGAATGTTGGCCCGCGCTCCCGAGTAGATTTTCGCCGCCCGCGAGCTCGACCAGCTCGGGCCCCCAGTTGCCCATGGCGAACAGCGGCTCGAGCCACTCGAGGCAGGCGACGCGCGGTCGCGGCAGGGTCTTGGTTTTTTGCGACAGCGCGCTCAGCCGATCGCGGAGCGCCGAGACGAGTCGCGCGCCTTCTGCCACCAGGTCGAGCACGCGGGCGACGTCTTCGAACCCCGTCAGGATCGCGTCGAGCGTGCCGGCGCTGAGTGCGACCACCTGCTCGCGCGCGAGCGTGGCTTGCCCGCCGTGCGCGAGATCCGCCGGACTCACGGCGCAGACTTCGCAGTGCGTTTGCGTGATCACGACGTCCGGCGCGAGGCGAGCGAGCAGCGCCTCGTCGATTTCGTAGAGCGGCATGCGCGCGCTCAGACGTTCGCGCACGAGCTCGTCGATCTCGCGGCTCGAGCCGTCGATGGCGAAGGTAGGCCGGCTGACGACGGGCAAACGCTTCACCCACTCCGGGAAATCGCATTCGTGCGAGCGCCCGACCAGGCGTTCTCCCGCGCCGAGCGCGCACACGAGCTCGGTTCCGCTCGCCAAGAGAGAGACGACGCGCCGGGCTGGCCGACCCATGGACGTGGATCCCCGGCCGGGATCAGGCATTGAAGCGGTGGTCGCCATGAGCGCCCTCGGGTCTATACTACGACGATGAACGACGCATCCCTCGAGGCGACGCGCCTGCTGCGGCTCGAAGAAAAGGTCGCTTATCAGGACAAAACGATCGCCGAGCTGGACGAGGTCGTGGTGCGCCTGAGTCGCTTGGCCGGCGACCTCGAGCGCCGACTAGCCGTGCTCGAGCGCGCGCTGCCCGGTGACCTCGCTGCCCGCGAGATGCCGAACGAGAAGCCGCCGCATTACTAATTTTTGTTTGGTGTCGCGCGCACCAGGTCTTGCGACCTCGTTGACCCGTTAGGATGCATGCGCCGGTTCCGCCGGATTCTTGTGGGTCTCTCTACTTGTGCCGATCGTGATCTTGCTAGAGTCAAGGCTTCCGGCGCCTGCGTGCGGGGCTCTGCCCCGGCCCCCCGGGACTTTTGAGATAGGCGAAGGCCCTGAGTTGCTAGGGTGGGCGGGTCGTGATTTTGCGCCTAGTACAGCCCCCGGACGAGCCGGCACTCGAGGGATTTCTGTGCGGTCACCGCGACAGCTCGATGTTCCTGCGTTCGAACCTGGAGCGTGGCGGGAGCGTGTATCAGGGCAAGCTGTATCAGGCGGTCTATCTGGCTGCCTTCGACGGCGCGCGCGTGTGCGGGGTCGTCGCGCACACTTGGAGCGGCATGCTGCTCGTGCAGGCACCCGAGGGGATCGAGGAGCTGGCGCGCGCGTGTGTGCGCGAGAGCGGACGGGAGGTGACCGGCTTTGCTGGGCCGCTCGAGCAGGTGGCGCGCGCGCGCGCGGCGCTCGGCCTCGATGACGTGGTCGCGCGCAAGGACGCGCTCGACGGCTTGTATGCGCTCGAGCTCGCGGAGCTGCGCGTGCCGACTGCGCTCTCGAGCGGCGCCATTGTGTGTCGCGCGCCGCTGCCTGCAGAGCGCGAGCTCTTGATCGAGTGGCGGCGGGCGTACGAGATCGAGGTGCTCGGCGCTTCGGACACGGAGGAGACGCGCAAGAACGCCGAAAATTTTCTGAATTGGCAATGGGGAGACGAGAAACTATGCGTCGCGCTCGCATCGGGCAGGCTGGTGTCGCTCTCCGCGTTCAACGCGACCTTGCCGGACATCGTGCAGCTCGGCGGCATCTGCACGCCGCCCGAGCTGCGCGGCCGAGGTTACGCCAAAGCGTCCGTTGCCGGCTCGCTCCGCGTCGCGATCGCGCGTGGCGCGTGGCGTGCCGTATTGTTCACGGAAAATCCGAGCGCCATTCGCAGCTACGAGAGTCTCGGTTTCCGTCGGACGGGCGACTACGCGCTCATTCTTTTGCGCTGATCAGGGTGAGCTCGGCCCGCGCCACGATCCGCGCTAGTCTTGGCGCACGTCGAGCGAACGCGCATGATTTCAGCAGTCATTTACGACCTGGACGGCCTCCTGATCGATTCGGAGCCGTTCTGGCGCCAGGCGGAAATCGAGGTGTTCGAGACCGTCGGTGTCACGCTGAGCGAGGAGCTTTGTCGCGAGACGATGGGCCTGCGCATCGACGGACTCGTGCAGTACTGGTTCGAGCGCTTTCCATGGCAAAGTAAGCCGCGCGAGGCCGTGGCGCGCGAGGTGGCCGAGCGCGTGGCCGAGCTGATCTCGTTGAACGCGGACGCGCTGCCCGGGGTAGAGGCTTCGCTCGCGTTCTTCGCCGAGCGCCAGTTGCCGCTCGCGGTTTGCTCGTCCTCCCCGCAAACCGTGATCGACGCGGCGCTAAGCCGGCTCGGCGTGAAAAAACAGATGAAGGTCGTGCATTCGGCGGACGCCGAGGCGTTCGGCAAGCCGCACCCGGCGCCGTACCTGACCGTCGCGCAGCGTTTGCAGACGAGTCCGCAGCGCTGCTTGGTCTTCGAGGATTCTTTGAACGGCGCCATCTCCGGCAAAGCGGCACGCATGAAGGTGGTTGCCGTACCGGAAGCGCGCTTGCGCGCGAGCACCCTGTTCGATTTCTGCGACGCCAAGCTCGACTCACTGGCGGAGGTTTCAGCGGAGCTGCTCGAGCGGCTCGCCTGAATTGACCGGAAATCGCGGGGCCACGGCGAGCCTCCGCGCATCGTTCGAGGGACCGCGACCCGCGCCCTAAAATACGCCGCCCGCTAGGGTGCGTCTTGCTCTAGAACACCCACTCCCCATGACTTCGTCCCTCGCTCGTCGTTCCGATTTTCGCTTTGCGCTCACGGCAGCTGCCGCAATGGGCGGCGCGCTCGCGCCTCGCCTCGCTCACGCCGACACGGGCGCTCCACCGCCGGATGCGGAGGCGCTGGTCGCCGCGCCCAAAGATACGGCCGCGGCTCCCGAGCAAGAGAAGAAGCTCGACGGCACCACCGCGACGGTATCGGCCGGCGGCATGTCGGCGACGGGCAACTCGCGACAACTCGCGATGACCGGCAACGGCGTCGTCGACACCTTGTTCGGCAACAACGGCATCGGCTTCTCGCTGCTCGGCAACTACGGCCGCAGCGCGTCACCCGGCGAACCCACCAAAACGAACGCGGAGAACCTGCAGGGTCGCTTGCGCTACGATCGTTACCTGATCGATCGCTTGAGCGTGTTCGTGATCAACACGGGTCGTCACGATCGCTTTCAGGGCTTGAATTTTCGCTACAATCTCGACCCCGGCGTCAAATACCTGTTCGTGCGCGAGGCGGCCACGTCGCTGTGGGGCGAGTTCGGTTACGACTTTCAGTACGACATTCGCCGGCAGGACGCGCGGATACAACTCGACTCGAATGGCGACCCGATCGTCGGCGCGCCGCTCCTGCCGAAGACACACGACGATCACTCGCTGCGAGCGTTTGCGGGCTTCAAGCACGCCTTCAACGAAGAAGTGACGCTCGCGACCGGCCTAGAGTACTTGCAAAGCCTCGTGAACTCCGGGGGCTCGCGCGTCAACTTCGACGCGCTGTTCGCGGCCAAAATCGGCGGTGGCTTGGCGCTCGGCCTCGGCTTCAACGCGCGCTACGATCACGCCCCCTTGCCGGGCAAAGAAAAGACCGACACGGCCACGACGGTCACTCTCATCTACGCCTTCAGCAACGTGGTCGAGCCATCCAAACCGCCGCCCGCGCCGTGCCCCGAGCCCGTGCCCGCTGTTCCGGCCCCAGCGAGCGCGCCCGCTCCGGGCCCTGCGCCGCCGAGCGAGCCCGCGACCACGCCGGCGTCGCCGCTCACGGACGCGCCCAGCGCTGGAACGGCCGCGCCCGAGCCACCCGCTACCGGAGCTGGCGCGACACCTGCGCCGGCGGCACCCGCACCCGTCGCGCCCCCGCAACCCTAGCCGAAGAGCTGGTCATGAGCCTATTCGAGGATTTCAAGAAATTCGCATTCAAGGGCAGCGCGGTCGACCTCGCGGTCGGTGTCGTGATCGGCGGCGCGTTCGGCAAGATCGTGTCGGCGCTGGTCGCCGATCTGGTGATGCCGTTCGTGTCCCTGTTTTTGCCCGGGGGCGATTGGCGAACGCACGGCTTCATCCTGCGTCACGCGGCCGATCCGAAAAACGACGTGCTGCTCAAGTACGGCGATTTCGCGGGGGCGGTCATCGACTTTCTGCTCGTGTCGTTCGTGCTGTTCATCATCGTGTCCAAACTGATTCGCGGCATCGAGCTACGCGCCGGCGTAAAATCAGCGGACCCGACCACCAAAGAGTGCAAATATTGTCTGGAGACGATCCCGCGCGCCGCCACGCGCTGCAAAGCGTGCACCTCCGAGCAGCCGCCACTCGAAGCTAAGGCGTAGGCCGCGCAGTGCGCGCGGCGCGACGATGCTCAGCGCGTCGAAACCGTCCCGAAACGCCTCGTGCCCTCGGCGGATCGCCGGGGTCGTTCGCCCCGCGAGCGCCGGAGCTGGGGGCGCAGTGCCTGAATTATGCGGGAAAAGTGCGACGGCATGCGCATTGCTATGTGAGACTCGATGTTTCGAGTGCTCGCGTCGATCGCGGTACTCGGTATCAGTTGTTCGTCGAACAACACGATATCGGTGTTACCGATTCCAAACGTGCCTCGCAATAATGGAGCGAGCGTACTCCGGATCGACGTCGACACGACCAGCACGCACCTTCCGCTCGGCGTGTCCGGCGCGCGGCTCGCCTATCGCGACGTGGATCGCGCGCTCGAGCAATCGCTGGAAAAGGCGCTGACGCCGGAGCTCGGGCGGCTCGCGGAGCGGCACCCGCAAAAGCTCGTCCTATTCGTGGAGCTCGTCGAGGCGCGCGCGGAATATGCGCGCGACCGGCTGGTTGTCGAGCTAGGCGTGCGCGCCACGCTGCGAGAGCGCGCGGGCAACGTGCATCTGGCACAAACGCACGCGCACCATGCCGCGTCTACGACCAGTGCGCCGGAGCACGGCGCGCCCGCGGTCGTCGAGTGCACGGAGGCGATCAGCGCGGCGCTTGCGGATTGGCTTGCGGGTATCGACTTGCATTGAGCTTGCTAGTCGCATTCGTGCGGCGCACTTGGCTTTTCGGGATTCTCACGACCAGAGGTAAATCGTCATGCGTTCCATGCTTGCGATCCTGCTGCTAGGTTGCACCGGCTGCGCGTTTTATACCGTCAACCCCGGTCACCGCGGGTTGCGCTTCGACCCGCACGAGGGAGGGCTGCACCAGCGCGTTCTGCAACCGGGCATCTACAATCTGGGTTGGTGTTTCCTGCGCGATTGCGGCCAGGTCGACGACTACGACGTCACGTACTCCACGCATCGCGAACTCGTGCACACCGTGTCGAGTGAAGGGCTCGGGCTCGACGTGCACCTGGCTCTCATCTATCGACCGGTGATTTCCGAGCTCTACGATCTGGCCAACGAGATCGGCCCGACCTACTACGACGAGGTGATCGGGCCCGAATTTCGCAGCTCGGCGCGCGGAGTGTTCGCGCTGCACGCGTACAACGAGCTCATTTTACGCAACGAGAAGATCGAGGATGAAATCGAAAACGAGGTGCGCCGTCGTACGCGCGGCAAACACGTGGAGGTCGCGTCCATCACGATCGAGGGCGTCGAGTACGCGTCCGAAATTGCCACGGCGGTGCGACAAAAGCTGGTCTCCGAGCAAGACGCGCTCCGGCAGAAGGCCAGCGTGGAGGCCGATGCGCTGCGCAAGCGCACGCAGATTGAGACTGAAGCCCAATCCGCGCGGCTGCGCGCGCAGGTCGAAACGGAGGAGGAGACACGCCAAGCCGAGCTCGAGCTCCTCAAGCAGAAGAACGCGCGCTCGCTCGCCGAGGAGCAAGTAGCGGTCGAAAAAGCCGAAGCGCAGGCGAATCTGATCAAGGCGCACTCCGA
>DASYCR010000571.1:0-8516 GCA_036500095.1 Polyangiaceae bacterium | reverse complement strand
CGGTGCGGGTCCGTCGTGGTTGCTGCTTGCCGCGCCGGTTCCACGACCTGAACCGCCAGCCCTTGCACTTGAGTGGACGCGAATTCCAGACCTGACGGTGTGGGCGCGCTGAGCCCTGAGCGCGAGCCAGGCTCCGCGGCGAACGACCCGGAGAGCGGCGGCGTGTGCTCGGGTAGCCACGCGCGCTTGAGGGACGTGCCCGCGGAGTCTTCCTCGATGCCGCGCGCGAGCAGCCAGCGCGCGAGCGCCTCGCCGAGTTCGCGCATCGAGCCATAGCGATCAGCCGAGTCTTTGCTCAGACCGCGCGCCAAGATCGCCCATAGCTCGGGCTCGTCGAACCCGACTTCGGCGAGCGTCTTCGGCTCTTGCTCGATGATCGCGCGCAGGAGCGCGTTGTAGTTGTCGCCGTCGAACGGTCGCTTGCACGACACCGTCTCGAACAGCACGACGCAGAAGCTGAACTGATCGGTGCTGGCGCCGCTGTTGTCGCCGCGCGCCTGCTCGGGCGACATGTAGTCGGGCGTACCGAGCGCGGTGTCGCGCAGAGTGAGCCGCTTCGTGCGATCTGTTTTGCGCGAGATACCAAAGTCCAGCAATTTCCCCTGGATGCCGTGCTCGCCCCGCGCGAGGAACACGTTTTCCGGCTTGATGTCGCGGTGCACGATGCCGCTCTCATGCACGGCACTGAGCGCGTGCGCGATCGGCAGCAATGTGGCGACTGACCGCTCGGCCGGCACGGGTCCGTCGCGCTCGAGCAGTGTGGCTAGATCTTCACCTTCCAGCAGCTCGAGCACGATGAACGGATCCCCGCGTTCGGTGTGACCGAAATCCAAAGCGCGAACGATGCCCGGATGACCGAGGCGAGCCGTGTTCCGTGCTTCCTCGAGCAAACGCTCAGCGAGGTCGCTGTCCGCTTCCTGGTCCGTGACCGCGATGAATTTCACGGCCACGTCGATGTCGAGGCCCTGGTGGTGGGCGACCCACACCTCACCCATGCCGCCCGCACCGAGCGGCCGCAGTAGCTGATATTTGCCGTCGATCAGCGCGTTGATCGCGTACGCCGTGCGGCGCCCGGACACCGGCCCTGAGCTCTCGGGTGCGGGCTCCTCGATGATCACCGGCGGTGCGGGTGAGGCCGCCGCTCCTTCGGCGAGCGCCTCCGCCACTGAACGGATCTGGCTAGTTGCGCGCGGAGAGCCGATAGGGTCCGTCGCTGGGGACGGCTCCGGCTTTTCGCGGGGGCTTTGGGTCATTTGCTGAGGTGCCAATCGTAGCCTGTGCCTGGCGTCTGCCCAAGGACTGCTCGTAACCTACATATACACACGTTCTGCGCTTCGGCCTGCTGGACAGTACTCTGGGTGAGCGAACACGTTGATGAAACGGCCGCTCGTGGACGCCTGAAAAGGGCCGAGATAGTGTAGGCAAATGTCGTCGAAATCGAGCTCGGAGAGGATGGAGCTCGAGCGAACGTTGATGTCGCTGGGCATCCGTCCCTCGAGTTACCGCGCGCTGATGCTGCTGCCGCTCATCTACGTCGCGTGGGCGGACGGCAAGATGGAGAGCGTGGAGGTCGAACACATTCGTCGCTTTGCGCGCGACCGCTTGCACATGACGCCGGACACCGTCGCGGTGCTCGACAATTGGCTGCGTGAGGCGCCGTCGCAGACCTACGTCGAAGTCGGCTTACAAGGCTTGCTCGGCGTGGCGCTCGACGAAGATTTCTTCGAGGTGGAAGTGGCCGAGCTCTCGGATCTCCTGGTGCACGCGGAGCAGATCGCGCGCGCCACGGCGGATGCGCTCGACGATCCCACGGCCGTGACGGCCGAAGAAGAAGTCGCGCTCGGCGAGATCGCGCGCCTGCTCGAGATCGACGGCGGCACGACCTGGAAACAGGTGCTGGAAGCGTTGCGCACGCACTATCCGCCGAAGGCGTGAGTGACCCGTGCCGCGGCGCGCCGAAAATCGAGGCTGATGGCGGCGCAAATAGAGCTCGGTCTGCCGCTGTCGCAGGCCCTCCGCCAGGCCATCTTGCACGAGCTGTCCGGTGCTCAGCATGGCGCGCAGGCGCTCGGCAATGTCTCGGACGAAGCGCTGCACGAGGTGCGCAAGCACATCAAGCGAGCTCGCGCACTGCTCCGTCTCCGACCGCGCACCAAGGCCGCCGGACGGGCGCAGCATGAACTGCGCAGCGCCGCCCACTGGCTCGGCCCGGCGCGCGAAGAAGTGGCGGAGCTCGAGTGTATCCGAGCGCTCGCGCAAAGCGAGCTCGCCGCGGACCTCGCGCAGCCACTGCGCGAACTCGCCGACCGGCTCGCAGGGACGCGCGAGCTCGTCGCAGGCACCGTCGCGCTCGCGGACGCGTTGCAGGGCGCCGTGGCACACCTCGCGCGCGCGCATGAGCAGCTTCGCGAGTGGGCACCGCCCGAGCAAGGGTTTTCGCTGATCGCGCCGGGCCTGCGAGCGACCTACGCGCGCGGTCGCAAAGCCTTCGCGCACGCGCTCGCGGAGCGCTCGAGCGAGAATCTGCACGCGCTGAGGCGGCACGCGAAAAGCCAGTTCTACCAGCTGAATCTGCTCGAACCGGTTTGGTCCGGCCAGATTGAAGCCGTTCGCGACGAGCTCGACGAACTGGCGACCGCGCTCGGCGAGCACCACGATCTTTCGCTGCTCGCGCCCGGCATCGGCCAGCGCATTTGCCTGCCCGCGGCCGCCGACGATCAGCTGCTGGCGACGCGCCTCGCGCAACGGCTGGAGGAAATCGTCGCGCGCGCCCTGCCACTCGCGCGACGCGTGTACGCGGAGCGCCCGCGCGCGTTCGTGGCGCGCCATGCCGAATATTTTGCGGCGTGGCGCGAAGAAGTCGGCTAAGGGGGCTACATCGGCCCGGTCGCGCCGTCGATCGCGATCGTGCTCGGCGCAAAACGCTTGAGCACGTCCGTGTAGCGCTCGAGCAGGCGGCCGCGCAGGTTCAACAGATCGAGCTCGGCTTCCGCCAGGTCGACGCGCGCGCGCTGCACGCTGAGCTGCGCTCGGCGCAGCGAATCGACGGCCTGCGCGACCTCGATCGCGAGCGCCGTACCGGACATGAAGCGACTCTTTTCGGCGTCGACTTGCGCCTGCGCCACTTGTTCGGTGCGCTGCGCGAGTTCGACGCCCTTGCCCGCCGATTCGATGTCGACGATCGCCACCTGCACGTCGCTCTTGAGCTGAAAGCGGAGGGCCTCGAGTTGTTTTTCTGCGATGTGCGCGCCGAGCAGGGCGCCGGCGATCTGCGCGCTGCGCCGGGTATCGGTGAGCGGCATCTCGTAGGTGAGCCCCACGTGCGCGCTCAGCGCTTGGCCTTGTCCAAACTGATCGGTCGCCGGCGAGATCTGGCCGTTGCCGAGACCCGCGGAGGCGACGTACGCGTCCAGATCGAGGCGCGGTCGCAGCGGGTCACCCGCGATCCTGGCCTGATCTTTGGCGATCGCTATTTGGGCTTCTTGCTGCTTGAGCGAATAGGAGTTGGTGATCGCGTCGTTTACGGCCTGGCGCGCGTCGTCGATCGGTAGCACCAGCATCGGCGCGTCGGTCGCCGACAGATCCGCGCTGACCGCGTTCTCATCGCCCATCGCCTGCGCGAGCGTGAGCGACTTTTGCCGGCGCGTCATGGCGGCGCTCACTACTTGTTGCTCGAGCTGGGCGAGCGCGGTGGCGTATTGATAGGCGTCCGCGGGCGCGAGCGCGCCGCTCTTTACCTGTTCGGTCGCTTGTTCTTGCTGAGTCTTCGATAGATCACGCGAGGCGATGTTGATGCGCACGGCCTCGTCCGCGTACCAGAGCTCCCAATAGTTGGTGAGCGCGTCGTGCAGGATCTGGCTGGCCGCCTGGCGCGTGGCGAGCACGGCCGCCGTGCGGGTCAGCTTGGCTTGGCGCAGAGTCGCCAGGCCGAGATCCGTGCCGTAGCCGCGCAAGAGCGGTTGCGTGAGCGCTAGCTTGCCGGTGAGGTTGTATTGAGGGGCCGTAACGGCGGCGGCGCCGGCCAAGCCGGATGCGGGATTGCTCTGAACGCTGCGTTTGCCGTCGACGGTGGCGGAGAGCGTCGTGCCGAGCGCGAACGTCTTGGTGATGCCCGCGCCGAGATCATAGGTGTCGGTGGTCGTGACCGAGGTGGCTCCACCGCGCGCGCTCGGCGAGCGCGTCCTCGTGTAAGACGTGTTCGCGTCGAAGACGGGTACGTACAGGGCGTCTTCGGCCTCGACGGCGTAGTTTGCTTGCGTCTCTTGCAGGAGCGCAATGTGTAGGCTCGGACTGTTGCGGGCCGCGGCGGTTACGACGTCGAGCGCGCTCAGCGTCTGAGCTTGCGCGGGCGGAGGAGTTGCTGTGGGCTCGGTAGCTTGTGCCTGAAGCGCAGGCGCTATGAGTGCGCCTGCCAGCACGAGCACCGTAAAGAGTTTGTCATTCATGACGGAGGGCCTCGATCGGATTGAGCTGGGCGGCCTTGCGCGCGGGCAGATAGCCGAACAGAACTCCGACTAAGGCCGAGAACGCGAAGGCCAGCGCCACGATTTCGGGAGGGACGACGAACGGCAGCTCCATGGCTCTGGCCGCGAAGAACGAGCCGATCAGCCCCAGAATCATGCCGATCACGCCGCCGAGCGTGGAGAGCACGGTCGCCTCCAGCAAAAACTGCGTCATCACCTCGCCCGCGTAGGCGCCGATCGCCAAGCGAATGCCGATTTCGCGCGTGCGCTCGGTAACGGAGACCAACATGATGTTCATGATGCCGATGCCGCCGACGAGCAGGCTGACGGCCGCGATCGCCCCGAGCAGGGCCGTCAGCGCGTTGGAGGTGCTGGTCACGGTGTCGGCGATCTCGGCCATGTCGCGCACGGTGAAGTCGTCGTCGGAGCCCGCCGGGCGATGGCGTCGTTGCCGGAGCAGCTCGCGAATGCGCTCGGCGATCGTGGCGGTGGTGCGCCCCTCTTGAGCCTGCACGTAAATGGTGGAGATGTCCGGTCGCCCGGCGATCCGCCGCTGAAATGTGCGAAGGGGCATCAGCACCAGATCGTCTTGATCCTGACCGAGGCCCGCGCTGCCCTTGGGCACCAGGGTGCCGATCACGTTGCACGTGAGCCGACCGACGCGGATGCGCGAGTCGATGCCGTCTTGCGTACCGAAAATGCCGGCACGCACGGTTTCGCCCAACAAACACACGGGCACGCCGGATTTGGCTTCGGCCGCGGTGAAAGGGCGCCCGCGCTGCACGGCATAGCCACGCACCGCGAAAAAATTGATGTCCGAGCCCGCGATCTGTGTGCTCACATTTTTGTCGTGGAAAATGACCTGCTGCTGGCTTTGCACACCAGGCGCCACCGCGTCGACGCCCGCGATGTCGTGCAAAATGGCGTCCGCGTCGCGCAGCGAGAGCGGACCCGCGGAGGTGGACGCGCCGCCGCGCACGCGCGCACCCGCTGAAACCGTGAGCAGATTCTTGCCGAGCTTGGAGATGTCGTCCGTGACCTTTTGCGTCGCACCACGTCCGACCGACACGAGCGCGATCACGGCCCCGACGCCGATCACGACGCCGAGCATCGTCAGCAGCGAGCGCAAGCCGTTCCGACGGATCTCGCGCAAGGCCATCAAGACGATCGTCCAGAGCATTAGGAGAGTCCTTCCGAGTTGGGACGAAGACTCGAACTCGGTAGTTGGTGCTGCGCTGGGGGGTTTGCTCCGCTGCCTGCGTTGAGGTCGTGGGTGCCTCTCGCCGGTGGGATAGTTCTGATGCTCTTTTTTTGTGGGTCTGCGGGGCCCCAAGCCCCGCAGACGGCGACCTGACGAGCGGCGACCTGACGAGCGGCGACTTGATGAGCGGCGACTTGACGAGTGAGAGATGGCATCAGGCGACCTCCGGGCTCGCGGAATCGGAGGCGATCAGGCCGTCGCGGAAGGTCACGGTGCGGTGGGCGTAGGCGGCCACGTCGGGCTCGTGGGTGACCATCACGATCGTGATGCCGCGCGAACGGTTCAACTCGACGAGCAGCTCCATGATCTCGCGCGTGCGCGACGAATCGAGATTCCCGGTGGGTTCGTCGGCGAGTAGTATTTCCGGCTCGGTGACGAGCGCGCGCGCGATGGCCACGCGTTGCTGCTGACCGCCGGAGAGCTCTTGCGGGCTGTGCGTCGCGCGATCGGCCAGACCGACGAGGTCGAGCGAGCGCAGGGCCGCGGCGCGTCGCTCGTGACGTGGGATGCGCCGGTACACCAGCGGCAACTCCACGTTCTCGAGCGCGTTGGTGCGCGCGAGCAGATTGAAGCCTTGAAAGACGAAGCCGATGTAGTGGCGGCGCAGCAAGGTCAGGCCGTCGCCCGCGAGCTCCCCCACCTCGACCCCAGCCAAGTTGTACGACCCTGCCGTCGGCGCGTCGAGGCAGCCCAGAATGTTCATGCACGTCGACTTGCCGGAGCCGCTGGCGCCCATGATGGCGACGAACTGCCCGCGCGGTACTTCGAGGTCGATGCCCGCAAGGGCGCGCACCTCGGACTCCGCGTGTCCGTAGCGCTTCTCGATGCCCGTCAGCCGTATGATGTGCGGCACGCTTTCGGGGCTGGCCTCGAGCCCCGCGTTCACTTCGCGCTCCGCTCGTCAACGTCGGTGATGACCTCCGTGCCCGCGGCGAGCCCAGCTTTGACCTCCGTGCGCTCGCCGTCCGTGCCGCCGATGTCGATCACGAGCCTCTTCGGACGACCGTTCTCGAGCACGTACACGGCGCCCTGCGCGTCCGTGAGCGCCTTCTTCTTGGGTGAGCTGCCACGTTGGTTCGAAGGGCGCGCCATGCCGGCGCCTCCGCTGAACAGCGAAGCCGCCGATGGCCCCGCCTTGTTGCCTTGCTGCGCCGGCGGCTGGAAGCGCAGCGCCGCGTTGGGCACCAAGAGCACGCCGGGGTGCTGGGCGGTCGTGACCGTGGCGGTCGCGGTCATCCCGGGGCGCAGCATCAAGGTCGTGTTGTCGACGGAGAGCACCGCTTGATACGTGATCACCGTGACCGACGCTGTGGTCGGTAAATTGTGCACGCTGAGCACCTTGGACGTGAAGTTCTTGTCCGGCCAGGCGTCGACCGCGAACGTCGCGTCTTGCTCCTCCTTCACGCGGCCGACGTCGGCTTCATCCACGTCGATGTAGAGCGTGAGCTTGGTCAGATCGCTGGCGACCGTGAACAGTACCGGAGACTGCAGGGACGCTGCCACGGTTTGACCCGGTTGAACGAGGCGCGCGAGCACCACGCCGTCGATCGGCGAGGTGATGATCGCGTAACCGAGCTGCGTTTGGGCGTCCTTCAGCGAGGCGCGCGAGAGTGTCGTCTGCGCCGTGGAAGAGACGACGCTGGCGGTCGCGCGCTCGGCGTCAGCCTTGGCCGCTTCCAGATCTTTGCTCGACATCAAGCCTTTCTGGCTCATGTCGGTGGCGCGCGCGTATTGCGCCTGCGTTTGAGCGGCGGTGGCTTTGGCCAGTGCTAGAGCGGCGTCCGAGGCGTTGACCTGTGCGCGGGATTGATCGACGCGCGATTTCAGCGACTCGGGATCGATCTCGGCCAACACCTGGCCGACCTTCACGTGGTCGTTGAAATCGACGTACACCTTCGAGACGCGGCCGGAGATCTGCGCGCCGATGTCGACGGAGTCGAGCCCTTTGAGAGTGCCAGTCGCGATCACCGTTTCACGCAGGTCACCGGTTTTCACGGGCTGCGTGATGAAGCGTACGGTCTTGGCGACCTGCTGATGCTTGCGCCACCAGACGAGCCCACCGGCGGCTCCGGCTACCAGCACGGCGAGCAGCGCGATGCGCAGGAGCCACGCGCGGCGCCTGCGCGCCTGGGCCATGGCGATGATCGTCGCGCCGTCGGGTCGAGCCACTTGTGTGTTCACGGGAAGAGGAGTGTAGGGCTTGCCTCGCTAAGCGGCAAACGCGAAGACAGCCAGAATACCGCCCTTGGCGAGCGATGGATTCGTGTGTAGGAAGCGGACGCCAGGCTGCGTCGAACCTATGGCGCCGCGTCCAGTGGCGCCCTTTGGATTCCGCCGCCTTGACAGCATGCCGTGCGCTGGGCGCTACTCGGCGCCGTGGCTCAGCAGTCGACGGCACCTAGCAACGCTGTGCGCGTAGTCGGTGCGCCGCGGGCGCTGTTTCGCGACTTCTATCATCGCTTCCTGCGCATGCCGTGGTCGGCGGCGCTGGGCGTGATCACCGTGCTCTTCCTGGTGCTCAATGCCCTATACGCCTGCCTTTATCTCGTGACGGGCGGCATCGCGCACGCGCGCCCTGGCTCCTTCGCGGACGCATTCTATTTCTCCGTTCAGACCATGGGCACCATCGGCTATGGCCAGATGTACCCGGAGTCCACGCTTGCCAACGCGCTGATGGTGAGTCAAGCCGTGGTGAGCTTGATGGTGACGGCGGTGGCGACGGGTCTCGTCTTCGCCAAGTTTTCGCAGTCGCAAGCTCGCGTGGTCTTCTCCGACAAAGTCACGATCACGCC
>DASYCR010000570.1:0-2771 GCA_036500095.1 Polyangiaceae bacterium | reverse complement strand
ATCGTGCTGCCATTCGAAATGAGGGGATCTCTCAGGTGGCTCAGGGCACGACGACGTTCGGGGGTAGCTTGAGATCCGTCGTCGCGTGCGCGCGCATGGCGAGCAGATCGCGGGCGATGGTCACCTCGACCAGATCGATGGTCGAGCTTTTGGCGACTTGCTCGAGCTCTCCGTGCATTTCGTGCCCTCCGGAGAGCTTAGCCATCGCGCCGTAGAAGAGCGCCTCCGTTCGCTCGCTCGCGTCATGCGCCGCTGCGGCGAGCTCTTGATCGCTGAGTCTTCCACGCGCCCACGCGCGGAGCTTGGCGGGCCAGCCCGCGTTGTCATCAATGGCTGCGAAGGCTTCCTCCGCGGTGCCGTCGCTCGGCACGCCCAGTCGTCTTTCGACGAGCTGGAGCCACAGCGCGACGTACACCAGGTCGTCAGGTCCGAGCCCGGCCTGTAGCGCGCGTTGCGCAGCGACGCGAGCCGCTTTGAGATCCGAGTAGGTGAGGGCGCGCCGTGCGGCATCGAGCACGGTGGCAGTCAGTTGTCGCGGGTCGTTGTTGGATGCCTCGTAAGCGCGTTCGGTTGCTCGACGCGTGCCGCGGGTGTCGCCGTAGTGCTCGAGAATACGCGCGAGCAGTCGTTCGGCATGAGCCTGGCCCGGCCCAGAGTGCGTCGCCTTGAGTGCATCGACGACCCGCGCCAGGGCCGAGTTCAGCGCGACTGCGCCATGCGCGCCGTCGCCGCGGTCGCGGTACACTTCGTACTCCGCGTTCAGCGCGTCGGACTCTGCCAGCGCGTCGCCGCTCCCGCGTGCCAGATCTGCGGCTTTCTCCAGGGTGCCGATGGTCTCGCCGGAGCTCTGCTGGCGCTCGATCGAGGCCAAAGTCATCAGCGCGTCGAACGAGGGTTCTGCGGCGGCCGCCGCGCGCACCAAAGGCAGCGCGCGCGCGAGGTCACCGTGCCGCGTTTCGAGCGCGCCCATCACGTAGCGGAGCCGCGCGGCGCTCGGTTGCACTTTGTCGATGTTCGCCTTCGATTCGGCTTGAGCGAGGATGAGTTGCGCGTGCTCGAAGGTGCGCCGGGCCGATGCCAGCTGGTCGAGTTCGTCCTCGGACACCAACGCTTTGGCGACGATGTTCATCGCGTAGCTGACGTTGTCCGCTCCCGCGTCCTTGCTGAGCGCGGGCGTGAGCACGAGCGGCGCGGCCTCGGCCATACCATGGTTGATCAATTCGCCAGCGAGCGGCACGGTGCCGCGTAGCGAGCCCGGCTCGCTACGAAACAGTTCGAGCGCCGAGCCCCAGGCCGCTGCCGCCATCAGATCCGAATCCACGATCTCGTCGGCTCGCCCAAGGCGCTGGGTCGAGTCGAAAAACTGAAATAGATCGTTCCAGGCATCGGCGTCGGCGCCTTCGCTCGCGCGGCTCAGACGATCACGTAAATCGGGTGTGATGATGCGGCCGAGCTCGGCGTGGTCGGCGCTCTCGAGCGCGCCTCGCGGGTCGCCATGGCGCAGGTAGAGCGCGACCAGCGTCAAGCCGCCGCCGCGCAGGGCACGGTAGGCCTCGAACGCTTCGTCGCGGTCAGCGCTCGACTTGATCTGGGAATCGGCCGCGTTCGATTCCAGCGCGAGCCGCAACCAGGACACCGTGCGATCGCGTGCCGCCTCGAGTAGCCCTGGGCTCGTGTCGAGCAGCGAACGCTCGATGGCCGCCTTCAGATCGGCGCTGGCGGATTGCATCGGCCCCTTGCTGTGCATGGCTTTGCTGAAACGAGCCATGGCGTCCAAATGGCCGTCGACCTCGCGCTGCTCGCTCCCGGCGGGCACGCGCTCCCTCAGCATGCCGTACAGCGTGAACGCGTAGCCGTCGCGTCCACGGCGCGCAACCTCGGCGGCGCCTTCGCGGAGCACCGGCGCGCTGCCGTCGATCGCCTCTCTCCGGAATTCACCGGCGCGCATCAAGTAGAAAGCGCCGGTCAGCGCGGCCAGGCCCGCGTCGCGTTGACCCGCGTCAAAGCGCGCTTTGGCGTGGGCCAGCTGCCGCTGCACCACCCCGACCAGGATCGACGCGCGCGCGGGAGAGTCGTCGCTCGTAACCAGCACTTGATACAGCTGCTCGGCGAAGGCTTGGTCGTCCACGACGCGCGGCGCGATCGCGCTTGCCTGCGTGGGGCCCACGGCTGGCGTGCGCATGCGTGGCCCCCCAGCGCCGCACGCGCTGAGCGCGCCCGACAGGAGCAGTGTCGGAGCGAGCTGGTTGAGAACGCGTGCGACCCGGCCAGAACGGAGCATTGCGCTCCAGTCTATACGCGTGACGCGAGCCCTGCACGCGCCCTTGCTGGCTGAGTCGTCTCTAGAATGCGAAGTCCGCGTGCAGCTCGAGGGCGCTCACCTTGCCGTCCGCCAAGTGGCCGCCGATCGGGAAGATATAGCCGATGCTCGGCGTGATCTTGGGTTTCTTACTGAAGCTAACCCCCAGGCGCGGCTCGAACACGAATTGCCAGCGCGAGGAGGGCGTCGCGCCCTGGGCCGAGTTGTACTCGATAGTGTTGATGGCCTTCCAAGCGAGCCAAGCGTCCGCCGCCGGCACGAGGGTCACCTTGGGGCTGACCGGCACGTCGTAGCTGAGGCCGGCAAAGGTGACCTCGCGGAAAGCGATGCGCTTGCCGGTGAACGTCCCGCCCGCGGCCGTGGGATCGAGCACGCTGGGGGGCGCGCTCGATGTTTGAATCGGCACGATCAGCTTGATGTCCCCGTGGACTTGCAGGGCCTGGCGTTCGTA
>DASYCR010000569.1:0-1546 GCA_036500095.1 Polyangiaceae bacterium | reverse complement strand
GACACCGCCCGCCGAGCCCGCAGCGGCAGCGCTCTCTTGCTTGTGTGATGCCAAGCCGATCGCACGATTCGGCTGAGTGGGCCGGTCCGCAGGCGCTAGCTGCGACTCGGGAGCGGCTACGTTGGGCGCCGTTACGGGCACCGAGCTCGTGTCCGCTGTCCGAGGCAGCTCGGGCGAAGTCGCGAGCGCGCCCGCAACAGCCACTGCTGCGAGCGCCTTTCGCCGCACACCCCCTTTCAACGCTCCGCTCGACGGCGCCGCGGACTGAGCCACCGTGGGCGCGCTGTCGCGAAACCAAACCCGCCACGACAGCCGGCGATTCGAGAGCGCGGCCAGGGCGCCGCTCGCGCTCAATGTCGCCGCGACGACGAGCAACGCGATGCGGCGTTGGCGACTGCGACGCGCCGCAGGGGTGCTGGGGCGCTTTGCAGGCGGCTCTCGCGACTCTTGCGGCTCGAGCGCTCGGAGCATCAGCTCTGGCTGCTCTGGAAATGCGAACGGCGCATCCTGCGCGAGATCAGCGCGAGTGGCGAGATCCATGCGGCACGCCGTGCAACCTCGCAAATGCGCGTCGAGCTGCGCCCGCTCGGCGTCGCTGAGCGTGCCCGCTTCCAGCTTGTCGATCAGCTGTTCGGGATGTAGGCCGACGACGCTCATGGCTCGAACTCCAGCTCGGCCAACAACTCGGGCTCGCTTTCGAGGCGCCGGCGGAGCGCCTCCTTGGCAAGCCGCACACGGCTGCGCACGGTGTTGAGCGGAACTCCGCTCGCGAGTGCGACTTCTTCGAGCGACCAGCCGAGCAGCACGCGTAAGCCGAGCGCGTCGGATTGCTCTTCCGGAAGCTCGGCGAGCAGATCACGCATGACGCGTTTGCGCCGCTCACGGCCGAGCTCTTCGTCGTGAGCGAGCTCGGGCTCGCTGAGGCTGTATCGCGCCAGTGTCTCGGAGCGAGCGCGGCGCGTGGCCGCCTTGCGACGGGCGCGCAGGGCAACATGGAGCGCGATACGCGAAGCGTATCCGGTGGGATGACAGTCGCCCCGAAACGCGGGCAGCGCTTGCGAGACGGCGATCAGCGTTTGTTGGACGACATCCTCCAGCTCCGGATGGCGCGTGCCGAGCACGCCGACCACGACCCTGCCAATCTTCGGCCAGACCGTCCGGAGGAAGTGGCGGGCGGCGATTGGGTCACCGGCTCCAGCACGTCTAGCAAGCGCCGTCAACGCCGCGGCGGCGTCGGTTGCCTCGATGGCTTCGGAGCTTTCAACTGTGGCCATGTGCAAAGATAAGTGTGCGCTGGCCACGCAAAGCGATCATTTCCCGAGGTGCGACCCGCAACTTTTTTGCGCGGCTCTCGAAACGCGCAACCGGCGGAGACTCAGTGCGAGATGATCAGCTCGACCCGGCGGTTCCGCGCGCGCCCTTGAGGCGTCACGTTCGGCGACCGCGGCCGCTCTTGGCCAAATCCGTGGGCCGTGAGACGGCTCGCGTCGATGCCGTGCGCGACGAGCCATTCGAGTACCGCGTTGGCGCGCGCCTCCGACAAGCT
>DASYCR010000568.1:0-2239 GCA_036500095.1 Polyangiaceae bacterium | reverse complement strand
CGCGCGCTGCTGGTAACGTGCTTCGGCTTGTTGAGCAGCGCGTACGTCGGCCCGATCGCACTCGCGCGCGGCAGCGCGACCCCGTCGAGCAACACCTGATCGTCCTCGAATAGCAGCGTCTCGAGCGCCACCAGCCGAGGTTCATCGCGCTCGGAAGTGATGACACGCACGCGCCCCGCATGCCAGCGCTCGTCGACAGCTTGTAGCGAGAGGCTCAGGCTCTCCGCGACGCGCTTGCGCAGCCGGCGCGGCAGCGGTCGTTCGGCGGTGCTCACGAAAAAACCACGACTTAGCGCGCCGAGCGGCCCTCAGCCGAGCGGCTCGACGCGCGTAGCGCACAGCAGATCGACCAGGAACGGCTTCTGCTCGAGCCCGCTCAGCTCGACCAGAGTGCGCGCGATGTTCTCGCGTGTGGCGTGCGGTGGCACGCCGAACAGCGCCCACGGTTTTTCGTCGCCCAGGCCTCGGCCCTGCTCCAATTTCAAGCGCCGCAAGCTGCCGTACACCGCCACGGTCATCGGCGGGTTCAGCAACTTGAGCAGATCCAGCGCGTACTCGATACGATTGAAGCGCTCGGACGAGCGCGCCTCGAAGCGCTCCTCGGCTTGAACCGTATGCGAGCTCGCGCGTTGCGCCATGCCACGAGCTTACGGCCGGCTCCGCGCGGCGGCCAGGTGCCGACGAATACGCACTCGGAAACAGCTGCGAAAAGGCTCGCCGCCGCGCGCCGCCACGCGCCAGCAACGCCGGGCGATGAGCGAGACCAGCGACGCCGAAGGCTGTGACGGGCACGCCGTGACGCGCGCCCATCAACCCAAGAGATCTCAGTGCGACGCGGGCAGCGCGCCGGCGGTCAAGCGGAAGATCAGGAACGGGCGCGAGGCGTCGAGCGATGCGAACCGGAATGCGTCACCGATGCCGGTGCTCGTGTACCACATCCAACGCGCGGCCGTGTCGAGGCCGGGGCTTGCGCCGCCGCTGGCACACACGAGCGGAAAATCGTCAGCCGCGCTCGAGTTGTCTTCGCCGATCGCGAGCTTGCCGATGGCGTTGGGCGTGACCGCGCCAGCCGCATCCACCCAACCGGCGCTCGACGTAGTGCGGTCGCCCGTGCCGGCGTTGCACTTCACGATCTCGCCGTTGATTTGCGCGAGCGTCGGACCGGCTTGTTGCGTCAGGTCTCCGCTGTCGAAATCCATGCCCGTCGCGCACACCTGCCAGCTCGTATTGCCGGTGTAGACGGGCACGCCGCCAACGCGCTGAAATTGGCCAATCAGGCCTTGCGTTACCGCGTGATCCGCCCACGCGACGGCGTACAAGTAGGCGTTCGGGGGTGCGTCTGCCGAAGGAACGACGTAGCCCTCGGGCCCAGGCCCACACAAGAAAATATCGCCCGCGGTCTGCGAGGCCGGCGCAACGCGATAGTTTTGCAGCGCGCTCGGGCTGCCCCAACCAAAGCCGTACGCGTTGTCGCAAGTGACGACCGCGTTGACATCGCCGAGCGCGGTGTCTGCGCCGCCTTCACTCGCTCCGCCTTCACTCGCTCCGCCTTCACTCGCTCCGCCTTCACTCGCTCCGCCTTCACTCGCTCCGCCTTCACCGCCGCTGCGGGCGCCGGCGTCACCATTGCTCACGCCCGCGCTCGCGCCGATACCTGCCGCGCCACCAGTTACGAGTAAGGCAACACTCTTAAACAAGGTCATAGTCCGAATAAGCTCCTGAAGCGAAATCAAAGGGCGGCTTCACTATCACCAAAGGGTGATGACAGTAAACGCCCAAGCAACGGCGATCCGTCAACGCGGCGCAAATATTTTTTTGATGGTCGCGCATCACGTCACAGCGCGTCCCAGCCTTCGGCGTCGCGAAGCGATACGTCGGATTTCCTTGACACGTCGGAATTTTCCGACACATTATCGCGACATGACCGACGTCGATGTGTTCTCGGCTCTGGCGAACCCCATTCGTCGTGAGATCTTGACGCAGTTGCGGCGCGGACCGCGCGGCGTGAGCGAGCTCGCGCTGCGTTTCGACGTGGGGCGGCCCGCGGTGTCCGAGCATTTGCAAGTGTTGCGCAAAGCCAAGCTCGTGCGTGAAGAGCCGCGCGGCCGCGAGCGCTACTACCACCTCGATCCGCGCCCGCTCGAAGGCGTGGAAGCGTGGCTCGAGGGCTTCACCAAGTACTGGAAACAGCGGCTCAACGCGCTCGAAGAGCTGCTCGACGAAGAAAAGAAAAAGAAGG
>DASYCR010000567.1:0-17696 GCA_036500095.1 Polyangiaceae bacterium | reverse complement strand
GCTTGAGCGGTCGTGTGAAACCGGAGTCCGTCGAGCGCGCGCCGCGGCCTCAGACGCTGGTCGAAAAAATTCTAGCGAGCCACGCGGTGCGCGAGGCCGAGCAGGGCGCGCTCGGCGTGCCGACGGTAGCACCCGGGGATGCTTTGTTCGTGCGCGCGGACGTGCGTTTTAGTCACGAATACGTGACGCCCATGGCCGACGCGCTCTTTCGCGCCGGCTTCGGCGACGACGCGCGCGTGGCGGAACCCGAGAGCGTGTTCCTGTTCCGCGATCACCTGACGTTTCTCGAACAAGTGATGCCGCCGGCCCATCGCGCGCTCGGCCTGATCGAGCAATCGCGCGAGCTCGTCACGGTGCAGGCAGCCTTCGCCGAGCGGCACGGCATTCGCTTGTTCGGCGAGGTCACGCGCGACGGCGAAACGTGCGGCAGTGAAGCCATTTGCCACAACAAGGTGATTGAAGAGCTCGCGCTGCCCGGTCAGGTCGTCGTCGGCAGTGACTCACACACCTGCATGGCGGGGGTGCTCGGCTGTCTCGCCTTCGGCGTGGGTAGCACCGACATCGCAAACGCATGGCTCACACGCGACGTGCGCGTGGACGTCCCGGAAACCGTGGCCGTCGTGCTGAGCGGTGCGCTCCGGACGGGAGCGTGCGCCAAGGACGTGATGTTGCACTTGCTCGCGCTGCCACAGGTGCGACAGGGCCTCACGCTCGGGCGCGTGCTCGAGTTCAGCGGGCCGGGGCTCTCGAGCTTGCCCTTCGGTGAGCGCGCCACCTTGACCAACATGTCGGTGGAAGCGGGCGCCTTCACGGGCATCGTGGTGCCTGACGACACGACCATCGACTATTTGCAGAGCGAGCGCGGTCTGTCGCGCGAGGCAATCGAAGCGGGCATCGTCACGCCCGATCCGGCTGCGTGCTACGCGCACACGCTCGCCATCGATCTATCGGCGATTGCGCCGATGGTCGCCTTGCCCTCGGACCCGAAGAGCGGCATTCCGCTGAGCGAGCTGCTGGCGACACGCGGAGATGTGCGCATCGATATCGCGTACGGGGGTTCGTGCACCGGCGGCAAAGCGAGCGACATGGATCTCTACGCGGCCGTCTTGCGCGAGGCGCTCGAGCGTGGGCTGCGCGTCCCGGAGCGCGTCGCTTTTTACCTGCAGTTCGGCTCGCAGCGGGTACGCAAGTACGCCGAGCAGCGCGGCTATCTCGACCTGTTCCAGCGCGCGGGGGCGACCCTGCTCGATCCATCGTGCGGGGCCTGCATCCGGGCGGGGCCGGGCACGTCGAGCTCGCCGGAGCAGGTGACGGTTAGCGCCGTCAATCGCAATTTCCCGGGCCGCAGCGGGCCAGGCAGCGTCTATCTGGCGAGCCCGCTCGTAGTCGCAGCGAGCGCCATCGCCGGCAAAATCGCCGCCGGCATCGCCCCGTCCGCGAGCTGACGCCAAAATATTTTTCCCAGGGATCTACCTCAACCAGCGGATCTCAAACCTCAACCAGCGGATCTCAAACCTCAACCAGCACCCTCCTGGGGCGCGGGGGCAAAGCCCCGCTCGTCGACTCAATCAGTCTTGGAAGAAAAGATCGCGATCCACCAAGGAGATCAAGACCCCAGAAAATCCGGCAAACCCGGCGCCGGCTCCCGTCCCGTTGCCAGTGATGCCAGGCAACTTGCGAAGGAACTCCTCAAAAACAAAAAACCAAAAGCTCGAAAGCATGTCAGCATGCTTTCGAGCGTGAAGAGTTCCGCCTATCAGCTCGGCCCAGGCCTCTGGGTGCGCCTCGGCTATCTGGCGTTCGACGCCGAGGGCGAGGCCGTGATGACCGACACGGTCGAGCTACAGTGCGTGTTCGGTTACGGGCTGCTCTTGCCCGAGCTCGAAGCGAGGCTCGAAGGTCTGCGGGAAGGCGAGCAGCGGAGCGTGTGGCTCTCGCCCGAGCAGGCGTTCGGCGAGCGCGATCCGGAAGACGTCGTCGAGGTCGACCGCGCGGACTTTCCCAACGATGTCGCGCCGGGTGACTGCTTCGAGGCCGAGGGGGAGGGTGGTCGCCGCGTGCTCTTGCAGGTGCTGGACGTCCTGGACCACGCCGTGGTGCTCGACGCGAACCATCCACTGGCCGGGCAGCGTGTGCGCTTCGAGGTCGAGGTTCGGGCGCTCCGCCCTGCCACGGAATCCGAGCTTTCGGCGGCGGAAGAGCGATTAATGGCTGCGGACGAGCCCGCAGAGCCGTTAATCGCGCCAGAGAGCTTGCTTCGGGGGCCATCCCGGCGCTACGAGAAGGGCCCGGACGGCCAAGGCCACCGGGCCGATACCGATTCCGACGGGTCCGATCCCGATTGACGGAGCACCATGCCCATCCCTGACCAATTCAAATACGACGTTCGAGTCCGCGAGCGCTTGCTGCGCAGCGGCGACCTCAGTGAAGCCGATCTCAAGAAACACGTCGACGCTCTCGCCGATGTTTCCGATCAACTCGTCGAGGTCGAGCTCAAGCAACCGGCGCTGCAGAAGGAATCCGAGCGCGTCGAACGCGTATCACGCCCTGCGCCTGCGCGGCCGATCATCGCGCCCGCTCGCTCCTTGGAAGACGAACTCAACGGCGTCGACGACGACGACGACGACGATCTGAAGCCCGCGGCCAAGCCTGGCGTGAAGAGCGAGATCAACGGCGACGAAGAAGACGACGACGACGACGATGAGGATGACGACGACGATGACGACGACGACAACACTGAGGCCGCGAAAGAGCCCGAAGCCAAGCTCGAACCCGAGGCGCCCAAGGTCGAAGAAGGCGTGGTCAAGAAGGACGACACTGACGAGGGCTGGGACAAGTGAGTGAGGACCGCGGTGGAGCCGGGCCGAAAGATTCGGCCACCGCGGACCAAGCTGACGCGGATCTGCCGGCGGTCGACTTCACGACCTTCGTGGTCTCGTTGAGCCATTCGGCCCTACTGCACCTAGGCGACGCGCCGGATCCGCAGGACGGCAAGAGCGCGGTCGATCTGCCGCTCGCGCGACAATCCATCGATTTGCTGTCTTTGCTGCAAGAAAAGACGCACGGCAACCTGACCGGAGCCGAAGAGCGTGTGCTCAGCCAAGCGCTCTACGATCTGAGGCTCCGCTACGTCGAAGTCTCCAAGAGCAAGTGAGAGCAACAGTCGTCTCGTGGCTGCTCGCGCCGCTCGCGCTCGTCGTCGTGGCGAGCGCGGGCTGTAAGCGCCTTGCATCGGGGTCCGGGCTCCCGGGGGCGTTGCCTTCGGGCGCGGTGTTGGTCACGGCAGCGCCATTGCCACCGCCGGCGCCATTGCCACCGCCGCTGCCGGGGGCGGGCGCACCGAGTAGCTTTGCCGATCTCGCCGCGCGCGCGGATCCAGCGGTCGTGTTCGTCAAGACGATTCAAGAGGTGCGCGGCATCTCGGGGCATCGCCGCGTGGTGGGCGAGGGCGTCGGCACGGCGTTCGTCTTCGATCCGAACGGCCTGATCATCACCAACAACCACGTGATCGAGGACGCCAGCGATATCCGCGTGATCTTCGGGCGCAAGCGGGAGGTGAAGGCGGCCGTGGTCGGGCGCGATCAGCACACGGACATCGCCGTGCTGCGCGTGGACGAAAAAGGCCTGCCTTTCTTGCCGCTGGGTGATTCGAACGCGGTGCGCGTCGGGGATTGGGTGGTCGCGATCGGTAACCCGTTTGCGCTCGCGCACACGGTATCAGCCGGCATTTTGTCGGCCAAGGGGCGCACGATTCAGGACGTGAAGGGTCTCGACGAGTCCGGCTACTACGATTTTCTGCAGACCGACGCGAGCATCAACCCCGGCAACTCCGGCGGCCCGCTGCTCGACATGGCGGGCAACGCGGTCGGCATCAACACGGCCATTCGCCGTCAGGCGAACAGCATTGGCTTCGCGATCCCGATCAACATGGTGAAGGACTTGCTGCCACGCTTGATAGCGGACGGTCGCGTACGACGCAGCGCGATTGCCGTGCAAGTCGCGTCGCTCCTGCCGGAGGACATGGCGCGCCTCAAGCTGTCGGACGAAAATGGCGCGCTCGTGCGCGTGGTCGTCCCCGGAGGTCCTGGTGATCGCGCGGGCCTGCAGCCCGACGACGTCATTCTCGCCTTCGAAAATGAGCCAGTCCCCGGACCCGAGCGCTTGCGTTGGATCGCGAGCCTGGCGGGTGTCGGCAAGCAGGTCACCCTGCGCGTGGCGCGCGGCGGGCGAATATTCGATTTGAAGGTCAAGCTCGACGAGCTCGCGGAACAGCCCTCGGCTCCGAGCGGTGAAGAAGAAGGTCCGTAAGGCCCGCAACTGCCCGCCTATCCGCGGGTTCTTCTAGAAACTCGCGACGCCGTGCGCGGGGGAGGTCGGCGGGGCGCCTTCCGTAAGCTGTCGGGTGATGCCTTACTCAGCTCGCGGCGCGCTTGCCGCCGTGCTTGAAATACGTGAGGGACCGGGTAGCGACGCTCGACGCGGTGTGACGTCCCGGGGCTCGGGGGTCGAGGCCCCTGACGCAAATGTCAGGGGGGTGAATAGTCGGCGTTCGGCGGCGTCCAACCAAAGTCGTGAGCTGGAAGCCGAGCAAGACCGAGTTCTCATCGCGCGCGCCCAGGGCGGTGACGCCGCCGCCTTCAGGCTTTTGGTCGAACGTCACCAGCGCCGCGCGTTTGCGATTGCGCTCTCCGTGTTGCGCGACGAGCAGGACGCCCGCGAGGTCGTCCAAGAAGCTTTCTTGCGCGTTTACCGGGGGCTTGCCTCGTTTACCGGTAGCTCCAGTTTTTTTACCTGGTTTTTCCGGATCGTACAGAACCTGGCGATCGACGTCAAGCGCAAGCCGGCGCGCCGCGACGTGGAGCTCGCTGACAATCGCGAGGTCGACGAGGCCGAGATTCCGCTGCTCAGCCGGATCGATGGCGGCGATCCGCTCGAGGTCATCCGCCGCCGTGAGATCCGCGCCAAAATTGAGGCCGCGCTGGCGGCGTTGCCGCCGTATCACCGTGGGGTCATCGTGATGCGCGAGGTCGAAGGCCTCAGTTACGAGGAGATGGCCAAGGTGATGGGCGTGTCGAAAGGCACGATCATGAGCCGGCTATTTCATGCGCGTCACAAGCTGCAACGCGCGCTCGCCGAGTGCTACGCGGAGGAGACGATGTCGCTCGCTCGTGCCGCGGAGGAAGCGTGACCCCTGCACGCTTGATGCGCTACTACGACGGCGAGCTGCCGGAGGTCGCGGCGCGCTTGGTCGAGCATGAGCTCATGGCGGAGTCCGAGCTGAGGGGGGAGCTCCAATCGTACGAAGCGATCGGTGAGTGCGTACGGCAATGGGCCGAGCAACGCTCGCGCGGCCACGATGATCTCGTCGACGACGTGATGCGCGCCATCGCGGGCCGCCCCTACTCCAAGCGCGTCCCGCGCCGGCGTTCGTCGCACGTGCTGGCCTGGGTCTCGCTCAGCTTGGGTCTCGCCGCCGGCGCGGCGCTGCTGATGCGCACGCTGACGATACAGCCCGCGCCGGCGTCGCTCGTCGTACCGAGCGCCGAGCACGGAGCGGCGCGTTCGGTGGCGATCGAATCCGTCGACTTTGGCGCGCGCGGAGGCACGGTGTTCATGGTCTCGACCACGTCCAGCGATACGCCCGTGGTCTGGACCGACGACGACGACAGCGACGACGACCAGCGAAACGAGCCGTTATGAAGCGCGCTTGGTTCGCCCTGTGCGCGGTGCTCTCGCTGGCCTCCCGCGCGGCTCCGGCCGCGCCCGTGCGCGCGCGGCCGCCGCTCGCGCCTGAGCCGCACAAGCTGGCGGCCCCGGAAATCGTGGTCGGCGCGGAAGTGTTGGTGCTGCACGCGACACACGACAAAAAGGGCGTCGACCCGCAGATCGGCGCGTTGCCCGAGCTCGCGCAAGCGCCGTTCTCTTCGTTCGAGGGCTACGCGCTGATCGAGCGGACGCGTCTGCCACTCAGCAAAAGCGAAGCGCGCGAGCTGAAGCTCCCCAATGGCCGCACGCTCGAGCTCCGCTTGCGCGACGCGCCAGAAAAGGATTCGGTGCGGCTCAGCGCCAGCATCAACCAACCGCGAGGCAAGGACTTCCTGCCGCTGCTCGAAGTCAAAGCCAAGGCCGGCCAAGCCTTCATCGTCGCCGGCCAAAGCTACAAACGCGGCATCCTCGTGCTCGTCATCCGCATCGTCAAATAGCGACAACCAGTGGACGGCGCTGACCGACCTATCACGGTGAACCGCGAAGGCGCGAAGACGCGAAGGGTTTTTGGGGATTGCTCGGGGCGGGTGATTGGCGCCTGTATTGAAGTTCATAGGGCGCTAGGCCCAGGCTTGCTCGAATCGGCATACGAACAATGTCTGGCGCACGAGCTGGGGCTTCGTCAGCTGCACTTTCAAAGGCAGCAATTGCTACCGGTCGTCTACAAGGGCAGGCGTCTGGACGCGGGCTACCGCCTCGACTTCGTGGTGGAGGGTCACCTGATTGTCGAACTCAAGGCGGTTGAGAATCTGCTTCCTATCCACGAAGCCCAGCTCATTACCTATTTGAGACTGACGGGCATTTCCGCTGGCCTGCTCGTCAATTTCCACGCAGAGTCTATTCAACGCGGACTTCGGCGTGTAGTGCTCACCCCAAAATCCTTCGCGTCTTCGCGCCTTCCTGTTCAATCTCTCAGTCCGCAGGAGGGCCGACGCTAGGGACGATGGCGGCGAGGGGTAGGGTTAGGGTGAAGGTGGTGCCGGAGCCGAGGGTGCTTTGGCATTGGATGGTGCCGCCGTGGGCGTCGACGATGCCGCGCACGATCGAGAGGCCGAGGCCGGTACCGCGACCCTCGGTTTTGGTCGTGAAGAACGGTTCGAATATTTGCGGCATGTCGGCGGGATCGATACCGGAGCCGGAGTCGGAGACCTCGACGGTGAGTGTGCCGCTTCGCACGTCGTGGTGCGCGACGACGTGCAAGAGACCGCCCTCGGGCGCCATCGCGTGGGCTGCGTTGGTGAACAAATTCACGAACACCTGCGTCAGTTGCCCCGCGATCCCGCGCACGGGGGGCAGCGTCGCGTCGTACTCGCGTTGCACGATGGTTTTGGATTGCGCGAACTCGTGCTCGCAGAAGACGAGCGCCTTTTCCAGCACGTTTTGAGCGAGGATTGCGCCGGGCACGTCCACCGACGGGCGCGCGTAGGTCACGAGGTCGCGCGAGAAATTGAGGATCCGCGCGGCGGCCTCGCCGATGCGACGCAAGCGCTCGAGATCGTCGGCGGCTTCTTCCGGCGGGCGCGTCGCGGCCTTGCGCTTCAAGTAATCCGCATAGGCGATGATCGACGTGAGGGGATTGTTCAGCTCGTGCACGACCCCGGCTACGATCTGTCCGAGGGACGCAAGCTTCTCGGATTGGATCACTTGAGCTTGCAGTTTTTGCATCGAGCGCGCGGAGTCTTGCGCGCGTGCGTAGGCGCGCGCCTTGCGCAGTGAGCTGCTCAGCACCAGCGCAGCTTGCTCGGCAATTTGCACCTGCAACGGGTTGAGCACCGCGCTCACGGCGCCCAGATGAAAGGTCGAGCCGACGGCGCCGTCTTCGAGATCGAAGATGCGCTCGTCGTCGAGCCAGGGAAAGAGCCGCGTCGGATCGCGGCCAATGCCGGGCGCGGAACCGGTCGGTAGCCGAGAGATCACGAGTGGCGTCGCCTGAGGACCCGTGACGATGCAGGCGCCGACGGCGGCGAGCGGCAAAATAGTCGCCAAACCATCGATGAATTGCTGGGCGATCTGCGAGAGCTCGTCGTCGATCGGCAACGTGACGGCCAAGCGCAGGAGAACCTCACGCCAGGGTTCGACCAGCGGCGCCTCCGAGCTGCGCCGACGGCCGCCGGACTGCGCAGGCTCGGACGGCCGCACCTCTGCGGGGCCAGGGCTCGGCGTGAGTTCTTGCGGGTCGCTGCTCATGGTTGTTTCCCCTCCGTGTCGCTGGCCTTTTCCAGGTCCAAGATCTTTTGCGCCCCGACGTAGCTCTTGGTCTCGTACTTGGTGATCTTGCCCACTTTGCGCACGATCTCCGCCATGCGCTCGGATTCACCGATGATCACGTCGGCTGCGCGCGACAGATCTGGATTGCTCGAGAGCTGACGGCGCAAGAGCTCGGCATAGCCGATCACGCTCGTCAGCGGTTGGTTGAGCTCGTGCGCCGCCGCGCCGGCGAGCTCGGCCACCAGCGCCTGCCTTTCACGGGCGAGCAGGTCGGATTGAGCCTTCTCCAACCGGGCCTCCATCTTGAGGCGCTCGCGAATGTCGGTGAAAATGCCGACGGAGCCGATCGGGCGACCGTTGTCTACCACCAGCGACGCCGAGAGCAGTACGGGGATCGGCTGCTCGTCGGAGCCCAGCATGTCGACGCGGTAGTCCTGGAGCCGACCGTAGCCGCTCACGCTCGGATCGCGGATCTTCTTCATCACGTCGCGCGCGACGCCGGCCGGGTACAGCCGCTCGACGCGCATCTTGCCGATCACGTCGCTCGCGGAAAAGCCGAAGATTCTAGCCGCTGCGCGGTTGAAGAGCAGCACCGTGCCGCGCAGATCCGCCGAGACGATGCCGTCCACCGAGCTGTCGATCACGGACTCGAGGAACTCCTTGGTTTGCTTGAGCTCGACGGCGGTCGCGCGCTCGGACGTGACGTCGCGGAAGCTGAAGAGCACGGCGCTCTCCTCGTGCAGCACGGAACTAAAGCTGACGTTGACCGTGAGCTCGCGGCCGTGTTTGTCGGTGATCACGATGTCGACGCCGCGTGGGTAGATGCCGTCGCGAAAACCGCGCAGCAGGCGCGGAGCCCGCTCGCGCTCGAGCGGCGACAAGAAGTTCTCGAAGCGCATCGACATCAGCTCTATTTCGCTGAAACTCGTGATCTCCCGGGCGCGCGGGTTGGCGAACAGCACGCGGCTCTCGCGGTCGATCACGACCATGGCATCCGCGGCGCTCTCGAAGAAATCCGCGTAGCGCTGAAAGAGCTGCACGCGCCGTTCGGCCTCGGCCCTGGCGTTGCGGCTTTTCTCCGTCGCGTCGCGCAAGGACTGCAAAATGCGCGCGTTGCGCAGGGCAATCGCCATCGTGTTGGTCAGCGTGGTGACCAGCGACAGCTCGTGATCGGAGAAGCGGGCCTCCAGCTTGGAGCGCAGGAAAAGCACGCCCATCGCGCCGTGATCGTGCAAAATGGGCAAGAGCGCGATCGAATTGAAGCCGATGCCGGGCTCGTGTTGGCGGATGGCCTCGAGCAGCGGGTGGTGCGCGGCGTCGCGAATGACCAGCGCGCGCCCGGTGGAGAGCACTTCTCGGATCTCGGGATAGCGGTCGAGATCGATCGGCAGATCTCGCAGCTGTTCGTCGTCGCTGGTCGCGAGCACGTAGCCCACGTTGCCCGACTCCCCGAACAGCACGATGCTGCAACGGTCGACGCGCGCGAAGTCCGCGACGCGCTGCACGACCGTAAAGAGGATGTCGCGGATGTCCAGCGTGGAGGCTAACGTCTGCGTGAGCTCGAGCACCGTCTCTTGATCGCGCTCGCGCTGACTCAAGCGATCCACGTACTCTCGCATCCGCAATTGACTGCGGAGCTTGGAGATCAGCTCGACCGGGCGGAACGGCTTGTGCAGAAAGTCGTCCGCGCCGGAGGCGAAGACGCGCTGAATCTCAGCGTCGGATGCCAGCGTGCTCAGAACGACGACCGGAGTCGCCGCGAGCCGCGGATCCTTTCGGAGGTATTTTAGGACCGCGTAGCCGTCCGCCCCTTGCGTGATCGGGTCGAGCAGTACGATCGCCGGCGAGTGTTCGGCGAGCCAGGCCATCGCCTCCTGCCTGCCGTGCACGAAGCTTGCGTCCAGATCCGTATCGCGCAGCGCGTCCTCGAGGACTTGCTTGCTCTTCGCGTCGTCGTCCACGACCAGCACGGACACTTCTGACGCCACGCTACGAGAAATTAGCATGAATGGCGCGGCTTTGCTGCGGGCAGCGCGATCCGGAGTTTCGCGCACGTTGTAAACGCCCAAATCCGCGGCCGCCGCGACTGGCAAACTCGAACTCGTTTCGGTATAAGGGGACCCGTGACGAGGCTTCCGACGCGGCCAGTAGGGGCAAGTGGACCTGGAAACCTCGAGCAGCTCGAGGAGCTGGAAGAGCTGGAAGAGCTCGGCGACGACGCGATCATCGCTCAACAGCAAGGCGCGCACGCGCCCCAACCGCGCGCGAATGTTTCGGAAGAATCGCGCAGCATAGTCATTTCCGAGCCCCCGGTTGCACGCCCGGCGGCCCAGGCGCCTGTCCGACCTCGCGGAGAGCCGACGCTGATCATTCGCGATCGGCGCGCCCTGGACGACATGCGGCGCCAGATCATCGAGCGTCAGCGCCGCAAGAAGAACAGCCGTCGCTCGCTGTACGTCTGGGGCATCATCGGCGTGGTCGCCTTCGTGCTCGGCGGGATCGTCGCGTTCTTGGCCACGGACACGCGCCTGCTCGGGCATTGAACCGGTAGGCTGGGTTAGCCTGAGGATTCACTCGAGCAGTGTCGGGTCGGCGGTTTCGAGCTCGAAGCCACGCTGTTTTAGGCCCGGCTCGATCGCGCTGCGGTCCCCGACGATCACGACCAGCAAGTGTTCGGGTTGGAGCAGCGCGGTCTGCTTGCCGATCTCCGCGGTCGAGATGCCTTCGATCAGCTTCGGGTAGCGAGCATAGTAGTCGGGCTTGAGTTCGTGCACGAAGGTGGTGCCCACGGCATCGGCGATCTCGCTCGTGTGTTCGAGGCTCGCGCCCACCGCGTGGATCAAGGCACTTCGCGCGCGGTCTGCCTCGTCGTCGCGGATCGGCGCAAGCTTTGGATCGTGCGCGCGCTCGAGCTCGCCGATGAGCTCGTGGAGCGCGTCCGCCGTGTTCTCGGTCTTGACGTCGGTGCTGACGAGGTAAGCGCCCCACAGGCGCGTGCCGAGCACCTGGCCGCCCGCGCCGTAGGTGTAGGCGTGTTCTTCCCGCAGGTTCAGGTTCAACCGCGAGGTGAACAGTCCGCCGATGACCGTGCCGAGCAAGGCGCGCTTTTCGTAGTCCGGCGCGCTGCGCTTGGGCAGCGGCTGGAGCGCGACCAGTGAGGACTGCACCGAGTCTTTGCGATCGACGACGAGCACGCGCACCTTTTCCGGTACGCGCGGCGTCGGCTCCGCGGTGGGCGGTGCGAAGGGCGCGTCTTTGACGCGGCCAAACAGGCGTTCGGCGTGGGCGCGGACGTCGGCGAGCGTCAAGTCGCCGACCACGATCAGCGCCATGTTCGACGGAACGTAGGCCTGGCGATGAAAGGCCGCTAGATCGCGCGCGGTCAGCTTCTCGATGTCCGGCACGCTGCCGTTCACGCTCGCGCCCGCTTGTAGTCCGAACAGAGCACGCAACGCCACGAGCACGGCGAGGCGTGGCGGGTCCTTGCGGTCGCTCTTGACGGCGTCGAGCCACTCGTCACGCACGCGCGAGAAATCGCGCTCTCGGAAGGCAGGCGACAGCGCGACTTCGGCCAAGAGCGCGAGCCCCTGCGGTACGTCCGCGCTGAGCGTCTCGAGTTCGAGATGCGATTCGTCGCGGCTCGCGCCGGTTTCCAGCGTCGCGCCGAGGTTCTCGCTGGCTTCGGCCAGTTCTTGCTGTGAGTGGCGCTGAGTGCCTTCGGCGAGCATCCGCGCCGTGAGCGCGGCGAGGCCGCTCTTGCCCTCTGGCGCGGACGCGGCACCGTGCCGAATGACCAAGCTCAACGTGGCGACCGGCGCTGCGCGCTTCACGACGTAGATGGCGAGCCCGTTGGCGAGGCGCGCTGTCTCCGGCGCCGGGAACTCGGGCAGCGCAGCCGCGCCCGGTTTCGGTTGTTGGTTGCGCCAGGCGTCCGGATCCGGTGCGGGTGCGGGTAGGTTGGCGCTGGCGGAGGCGGCGGGAGTCGGGGGGCGCGCGGCTGGCGGGCTGCCGCACGACAAGGTCAAGGCCAACGCGAAGAGCGCGCACCTCATGGCGACGCCTCAGGTACGGGGCGCGTGATCACGACGGCGCGCGCTTCCGCCTTCAGGTGCTCGCGCACGACGCGTTGCACGTCCGACGGCGACACGCCGTCGATGCGCTGCAGCCAGATCGTCAGATAGCCGGGGTCGCCCGTGTACTCGTCGAAATGCTGCAAGAAGCCCGCGCGCCCGGAGTCGCCGCTCGGTCCGTTCAAGAGCTCGAGGCTCGACAGAATCTCCAGCAGAATGCGGCGCTTTGCGCGCGCGAGCTCTTGCGCGTCGGGGCCCTTTTTGGCGAGTTCGTCGAGCGCGACGTTCATTTCGGCCTCGAGCTTGTCGCTCGATTTGCCGCCCGCGAGCGTCGCGCTGATCGTCGAAATGCCGGCCAGACGGTTCGATTCGACGCTCGCGCTGACGTCGGAAGCAAGCTTGTCGTCCACCACCAGCCGCCGATAAAGGCGCGTGGCTTTGCCGCCGGCGAGCAGCGCCATCGTCACCTCGAGCGCCGGGTCGTCGGCGCTGAACGCGGGCGGTGTCCGGTACCCGAACGCGATTTGTGTCAGGGCGACGGGTTCGTCGACCACCAGCCGCGCTGACTTTTCGAGCGGCGTGTAAGGTAGCGGTTTCTGCTCAGGGCGCGCGCGCGTCGCGAGCGTACCGAAGTAGCGCGTGATGAGCGCTTTGGTCGCCGCGACGTCGATGTCGCCGGCGATCGTGAGCGTAGCGTTGCTCGGCGCGTAGTAAGCGTGAAAAAAGTCCTTCACGTCCGCGAGCGTTGCTGCCGAAAGATCCGCCATCGAGCCGATGATCGCGCCGTGATACGGGTGCCCTTCGGGAAAGAGCGCGTCCATCAAGGCCAGCGAACTCGGCCCGTACGGCGTGTTTTCATAGCTCTGACGTCGCTCGTTCTTGACCACGTCGCGCTGTACGTCGAGCCGCTCTTGGGTGAGCGTGTCGATCATGAAGCCCATGCGATCGCTCTCGAGCCACAGCAAAAGTTCGAGATTCTCGCGCGCCGCCGTCTCGAAGTAATCGGTGCGATCCCAGCTGGTCGTGCCGTTGCTGTTGGTCGCGCCGACCGACTCGAGCAGGCGATCGAACTCGTGGCCCGCGTGCTTCGAGCCCTCGAACATCAAATGCTCGAAGAGGTGAGCGAAGCCCGAACGCCCCTTCGGCTCATTGCTGGGCCCCACATGGTACCAGACGTCGACAGCGACGAGCGGCAGCGAGTGATCCGTGTGCAAGATCACCGTCAGCCCGTTGGGCAATCGATATTTTTCGAACGGGATCGCGACGCGCGGTGTATCCGGGCCGGCCGAAGGCGTCGCAGTGGGCTTTGCGGCGAGCGTCGCGTCGCCCAAGGTGAGCGCAAGAAGGACGGCAAGCGCGGCGCCCAGCCCTGCTCGAATCATGAGCGGACTCTAGCCCACGCGCCGCGCGGAGTCTTTGCCCGGGCTTGCTCGGCGATCGCGGGCCGTGATACGGCCGAAGGACGATGTCGCAGCAAGGCCCTGGCGGATACGGAGGAGGAGGCGGACCGTATGGCCCGCCCGGCGGCGGCTACCCACCGGGCGCTCCGCCTGGCGCGCCGCCCGGAGGTTATGGTGGCCCGCCCGGTTACGGCGGCCCTCCTCAGGGGTACGGCGGCCCTCCTCAGGGCGCGCCGCCCGGCTATCCACAGCAGCCCGGCTACCCCGGCGCGCCTATGCCGCCGGCGGGGGCCCCCGCCAAGAAGAGCAACGCGATCCTGTTCGTGGGCCTCGGCTGCGGCGTGCTCGTGTTGCTTGGTGTCGCTGGCGGCCTGTGGGCGTACTTCGGCGTCTACAAGCCCACCGCGGAAAAGGTCGAGGCGTTGCAGACCGCCGCGACCACCGTCGTGCCGGGCATCGCGAGCGCGCTCAACCCGAGCGGCGTTGCCTCCCCGACTTGCGCGAAGGCCGCCGCCTGCTGCCGCGCCATCCTCGCACGCACCCCCGCGCGCAACGCCACCGGCAACTGCGACGCGTTCACGCTCCTGAACGACCAACTGTGCGAAAAGCAATACGAGGCGTTCAAGCGTCAAGCGACGGCGGTCGGCGCGACGTGCGATTGAGTTAGCGCCCAGCGTGGCGACTGCGTTTGTCGCGAGTGCGCCACTCTTCGGCCAAGATCGCCCAGCGCTCGTGATCTCGCCAGCGCCCAGCGATCTTCAAATAGCGCTTCGAGAAGCCTTCCCGGCGAAAGCCCAATCGCTTGACCAGGCGGCGCGATGCTTGGTTGTCCGGTTGGATGTTGGCCTCCAGGCGATGTAGCCCAAGCTCACCGAAGGCCTCGTCCAATACGAGCGCGAGCCCCTCGCTCAGGTACCCTTGCCGGGAGAACGGTTCGAACGCGTAGTAGCCGAGATAGCCGCTTTGGAAGAGACCACGCACAATCTCCCCGATGTTGATGACACCTGCGAGCTCACGCGTTTCCGCGATGCATACGAAATACGAGCGGCGATTGACGTCCTGGGAGCGCTTCACGAATGCGGCAAATGCCGTGCGTGTGGATGGGGCCGCCAACCAAGGGCGATGCAGCTTCTGGCTTTGCGTGACGCGCAGCAGAAACTCTCGCGAGCGTCGCTTCGAGCACGCTTCCAAGTAAACGCGTCCCGTTGAGCCCACCTTGCGAGCCATCGTCGCGCGAGCGTACCGGACTAACGGCGCGGAACCCAGCCGCCGCCGCATTGGCGTGCTCTAAACTCCTCGCGTAGCTCGCTGCGGGCGTTCGCGGTCAAGAGCTCGCAAGGATCGAACCAGTGCGCCGTGCGAGCCACTGCGCGCGCATGCGCAGGTTCCGCAGCAAACTCGGCATTGTCCGGGCAGCGTGCGCGCCAGAGCGCGTGTTCACTCGGTCGTTGCTCGAACCAGAGCACTTCCTTGACGCCGCCGTTGCAGTTGGTTGCGGCCACCAGTACGCCCCCGGGTAGCTCTGCGTTCGCGTGGACGCTCAACACGAGATCGTGATGAAACTCACCTTGCTGGAAGTGGTCCAGTAGCTCGTAGGCGCCCCAGCGCGTTCGGACTTGCTCGAGCAAGGCGCCCAGCATGAGGGAACGGGCGAGTTCGTCGACCAGTGCGTTGAGCGTCGCGTCCGACATCGTGATGTTCAGCGTAGCACATCGCGTGGTTCAGCTCGCCCAACGCGTCGGTCCGTACACAACTCGATCCCAGCCGTCACGATCTCGTCTTCCCCGAGCAAGACGAGGTTCGCCGCGTCACCGAGCGGAATGAAGCTGTCGGCGCTGGTGACGCGCTTGAACTTCAGGTTGGCGCCGCTGTCGAGCACGGCGGCGGCGAGCGCTTCGGAGACGTTGCCCGAACGCCGGCACTCGTCGACGACCAGCAAGCGCCCCGTGGCGGCTCCGTGCGTCAGCACGTCCGCGAGCGGCAGTGGCGCGATCCAGCGCAAATCGAGGACGCGGGCCGCGATGCCGCGCTCGCGTTTCAGGCGCGCGGACGCGGCCAAGCTGAGCGCGAGCCCATTGCCGTAGCTGACGATCGTCAGATCGCGGGCGTCCGCGTGGTAGACGCGAGCGCGCCCGAACGCGGCGCTGCCTTCGGGGTCGGCAGCGAGCCACTGGGCGTCCGTTTCGGCGAGCAATCCGCGTCGGTGATAGAGCGCGATCGGCTCGACCATCACGAGCACGCGGCCGGCCTCGCGGCAAAGCGCGTGCGCCGTGCGATAGAGGGCGAGCGCGTCGTCCGCGCGCGCCGGTACTGCCACGTTGATGCCGGGGATGTCACGCAACACGCCGAGCGAGTTGTCGTTGTGAAAATGTCCGCCAAAACCCTTTTGATAGCCGAGCCCGGCGATGCGCACGATCATCGGGTTTTCGAAGTCGCGCTTGGAGAAGAACTGCATGGTCGCCGCTTCGCCGCGCAGCTGGTCCTCCGCGTTGTGCAAATAGGCGAGGTACTGGAGCTCCGGGATGGGCAGCAAGCCGAGCGTGGCCGCGCCGAGTGCGGTACCGAGGATCGTCTGCTCGTCGAGCAGCGTGTTCCAGACGCGCAGTTTGCCAAAGCGCTCGAACAGCCCCTTGGTCACGCCGTACACGCCGCCCTTTTTCGCGACGTCTTCGCCGAAAATCAGCGCTTTGGGGTCATTCGAGAGCAGCTCGGCCAGGGCCTTGTTGATCCCTTGCGCGAGCGTCATGGGCTCGCCGCCGCTCGCCCGTTCGCTCGAACTCAGCAAGGCATTCGGCGTGGGACGATCGAGCGCGGCCATCACCTGTTCGCGGCTCTCGAGCTTGGGCGCACGTACGGCGCGTTCCGTCTCTGCTTGGACGCGATCGGCGGCCCGCCGATCGAGCTCGAGGATCTCACTCGCACCGAGCGCGCCCGTCGCGATCGCTGCGAGCGCCGCACACAGCACCGGATCGCGCTCGAGCGCGTCCTCGATCTCCTGCGGCGAGCGATAGGCGCTGTCGACGTCGCTGCCGGCGTGTCCGAGCAAGCGCTCGCAACGCAGGTGCAGCAGCGCTGGGCGTCGCGCCCTGCGCACGTAGTCTACGGCGCTCTCAGCGGTTCGGTAGGTTTCGGCGAGTCGCGTACCGTCGCCCGCGAACACGCGAAAGTGCGGCATGGCCGCGAAACGCTCGTCAAGCCAGCCAGGCGGAGTGCGCACACTGATGCCGAGCCCGTTGTCTTCGCACACGCAGAGCAGCGGCAGCGGTAAATTTTGATGTGAAATCAGGCTGATCGCGTTGAAAGCGCCCTGTGCGGTGCTGTGATTGACGCTGGCGTCGCCGAAGCTCGCGAGCACGATCGCGTCCGGCGCTCGCGCCTGATCGACGCCGTGACTTGCCGACGTCGCGAGTCGCGCGCTCCGTTCCAGCGCAAACGCGAGGCCGAGCGCGCGCGGCAGGTGGGATGCAATCGTGCTGGTCTGTGGAATGATGCCGAGCGCCTTGTGACCGAAGACTTTGTGGCGCCCGCCGCTCGCGGGCTCGTCGCGCCCGGCCACCAGGGAGAGCGCAATGTCGCGCACGGGATCAATCCCCGGCACGCCGCGCGCGCGCTCGATCTGCAGCGCCGCGCTACGGTAATGAACGAGGCTCGGGTCGCTCGTTCGCGTGAGCCGCCCGAGCACGACGTTCGCTTCGTGTCCGCTGCTGCAGATCGTGTAGTGCCCGTGGCCGAGTGCGCGGAGCTCGTGGGCGGCCGCGTCGAGGTGACGGGCCAGCAACATCGACTCCAGGAGCTCGCGAGTCAGGGCTGGGGCTAGATCTTTGTCACCCGTTTGGGTGGGCGGCAGAGCTTGCCCCAAGCGGCTATGGAATCGGCTCAAGAGCGAGCGAATGCGTTCGAGCGACATGGCCTAGCTGGAATTGTACCTTGTTACTTGAAGGGGCTTGCGGGCGGCCGTTTTTCCGACATCAATTAGCCGGATTTGAATGCGTCCCCGCGCTGCGAGCTACGTCGGATGAGTTACCCGCACGGACACCTCAACGCCTGCTCTTCGTTCGCCTCATGCGTCTAGCGATCTGCATCGCGTCTGCCTACGACCAGAATCCCGGCCTCGATCGCCTGCCCGGAGCCGATCTCGATCTGGAAGTGGTCAGCTTGCGCTTGGCGCAGCGGGATACCGGCTACCTGGTGCACGCGTTTCCGGCCTTGCGCGGCTTGGCGGAGGGAATCGAGCAACTGATCGCGCAGCAGC